>JBAPYC010000303.1:0-2062 GCA_049284535.1 Streptosporangiaceae bacterium | reverse complement strand
CTGTTTGCCCAGGCAAGGCCGCCGGAACCTGGCGCCTCAACAGACCAAGATCAACTTATCCCGGAAACTCGGGCTAGAGGAGGACTAGAGCATCAGGATGAGCATGTACCCCATGGTGATGCCCATGGCGGCCTTGCAGATGGCTGCGCAGCGGGGCGCTAGGTAGCGGGTTGCGGGACTGACGGGGCTGGTGGCGATGGCGGTGTCGCTGGTGCCCGAGTAGCCCGCGCCTAGATTGGCGGCCGGGGCGGGGGTGCGGAAGGTCAGGCCGTCGCCGACGTAGACGACGTAGCCGAACAGGAACAGGGCCAGGGCCAGGGTCAGGAACGAGAAGCTGGACTCGGCGGCCGGCAGGATCCCGAACATGAACACCATGGCGGCGCACTCGACCAGGTGCGGCAGGGGGTGGGCGGAGCGCCAGGGGCTGGGCTGGGCGGCAGAGCGCGTCGCGAGCATGCGGTAGCCGAACCAGGCGGCGCCGAGGGTGAAGACGATCTCCCAAATCGTGCTGGGGAGGGTACGCAGGCCGGAGACGAGCATGCCGGCCATGGCCACGCCCATGACCACGTGGGTGCCGTCGGTGTCGAGTTCGGTGGGGCGGCGCCAGCGGCGGGAGGCGACCAGGCGGCCGGCGCAGTAGACGGCGACGGCGAGACTCGCGGCGGCGAAAATGCCGGTGAGGAAGGCGGGGCCACCCACGTCAGGCCTCCTTCTTGCTGAAATACGTGATGGCGATCAGGGCCAGCAGGGGGCCTGATCCGGGGTCGGTGGCCATGCCGGTGAAGATCCCGCCCAGCCCCTGGGCCAGCCAGAGGGCACCGGACACGACCAGGGCCGCCATGACGGCGGCGCGCAGGAAGCGGGCGGGCAGGAACACCGCCACGGCGATCACGGCGAGCAGGACGGCGAGGACGATCGCGGGGGCCAGGCCCTGGTGCTTCAGGGCGCTGGCGGCGTGGTCATCGATCCAGGCCAGCCACCCCGGAGCGCCGCCGGAGGCGTCGGAGATCATGCCGCTGATGGCACCGGGGGCGCGGGTCGCGGGCAGCACGGCGAACGCGGCCAGGCTGCCCCAGACGACCAGCCAGATGGCCTGGGCCGCGGGACGGCCGAGCGTACGGGCCGCGACGCAGGAGGCCGCCGGATCCCGGTCGGCCGGCCAGAGCAGGACCGCGAGGACCGCGTAGAGGATGACGGCGCCGGGGGCGCCGTCGACCGGGCTCGCCGAGCCGGCCAGGATGCCGCCGAGGCCCTCGCCGAGCCACCAGACGGCCAGGGACCACGCGATGCTGCCGGCCAGCGCGAGCCTCAGGGTGGGACGCCAGGCGATGCCCAGGCCGAGCGCGAGCTGGATGGTGGCGAAGATGGCGTTCAGGACGACCAGGTGATGGCCGGTGAGGCTAGCGGACCAGATGATCGGATGGGCGATCACGCCCGGATTGCCCTGTGCACCGGCGGTCAGCATCTCCGGGAAGCCCTTGGTGAACATCCACGGCTGGTACTGCAGGATGCCGTCGAGGACCCAGATCACGCCGAGGACGAGCTGGAGCTTGCGGCGGGTGTCCAGCGGAGCAGCGTGTTCCTGCTCTCCCGCCTGCGGGGCCGGCCGGGTTACGGCCACGCTTTCGCTCATGCGCTGATTTTCCTCATCCGCCCATTATCTGGCAACAGAAATAGCGATTTCGATAAACCCTGGCCGGGTATTACATAAACCCGCTCGGGGTATTACGCAATACCCGGCCTGGGTACGTTCTAGCTGGTGAACGTGGGGTCTCCGCCGCGAATGGACGCAGCCCGCCCGTTCGGCTCTTCCCAGTCTTCCTGCCGTCCGAGCGCCGTCATGTCCAGGAATGTGTAGGCGTTGCCGACGTACTCCGTGCCGCGCGCGTAAGCAGAATAGGTGTGGAATACGCTGGCGCCGTCGCGCAGGAAACAGCTGTAGCCGGGGCGCTCGGCCGAGGGCTGGTCCGCCACGGCGTCCGGCTCGGGGCGGTAGTTGTACTCGAGCTGGTCGCGGGAGGCGTCCAGGGTGACCCGGTAGTCGTAGTTGAAGTCGCTGCCC
>JBAPYC010000302.1:0-2333 GCA_049284535.1 Streptosporangiaceae bacterium | reverse complement strand
GGGTCTGGCAGTGGCGGCGCCGCCGGGGAGGCGGGTAGCTGCGCGGGGGACGTCGCTCAGCTACAGTCGCCTGCGTGAACCTGGGCCAGCCGCCGTCCGCCGGGCCCGGGCGCCTGCAGGTCCCTAGCCAGCTCTCCCGCGAGCTCCCCGGCGCTGACGAGCCGCTCCCGGGTCAGCTGGCCCTGCCGGGCATGCCAACCGCGGCCGAGCCGGCCGCCGGGCAGGGTGTGCTGCCCGGGCTGGAGCTGGATGAGGCGGCAGGGGCGATCCAGGGCGATCCGGAGCTGGCCGCAGACCCGGAACTGGCCGCGGTGGCGGCCGAACTCCGCGGGCTGGACCGGGACGGCTCCCGGATGGCCGCCGCCATCCGCGGCGCGCTGGACATGCTGCTGGACGGCCAGCACACCGGCCGCTACCGCTGGGAGCAGCTGCATAAGACGGAGAAGACCCATGCCGGGACGCTGGTCGAGATCGCGCTGGCCCGGACGCTGCGGCTAGCCGACGGGATCGCGCTAGACTACACGATCGCGGGCGCCGACGTGGACTGCAAGTTCTCCTACCGGCTCGGCGGCTGGATGGTCCCGCCCGAGGCCGACGGCAAGCTGCTGCTGCTGGTCCAGGCCAGCGACGAGGAGGGTACCTGGTCCGCCGGGCTGCTCCGCGCGGTGCCCGGCCACCTGAGCCCGGCCGGGAACCGGGACGGCAAGCGGACCCTGAACGAGGCCGGCCGGGCCGCGGTGCACTGGCTGCACGCCCGGACCTCGCTGGCCGAGAACGCGCTGATCCGGCTGCCGGAGGCGGACGTGACCGCGATCTTCGCCCTGCCGTCCGGGCAGCAGCGGGTGAACGAGCTGTTCCGGCGGGCGCAGCGGATGCGGGTCAGCCGGACCGTGGTCGCCACCGTGGCCATGCAGGACGACTACATGAAGCGGGTCCGGGACGGCGGCGGCGCCCGGGACCGGCTGCGCGGCGAGGGCATCGTGATCTTCGGGGACTACGCGGGCGACCAGCTGCTGGCGGCCGCGCTGGGCCTGCCCCGGCCGGGCCCGGGTGAGTTCGTCAGCGCCCGGCTGGCGCGCTGTCCCGAGGACGGGCAGTTGCACGATTACGCCCGTTCGGTCCGCATCGCCGGGGCCGACTGGCGGCTCGCGGCGGCCGGGGATCCGGCCGGGCCGGCGCCCGTCCTGCCCCGCTGAGGCGCACTGAGCTGGCCACACGGCTGGTCACACGGCTGGTCACACGCAATTGCGGAACCGCAGGTCACGCCCCACGCGACACGGGCGAAACGCTTGCACCAGGCCTCGCGAACCGCAATTGTATGCCTTATCCCGTTAGTTCAGCCGGCACACCTGGGCGAAGGGAGGCACGGCGAAAGCACGGGACGGCGACGGTCTGGCGTCGGTCCCGGTCCGGACGGATTCGCGAAGCGGAGACAGACATGCTGCAGGGCTTCAAGAACTTCATCTTGCGTGGGGACGTGATCGTTGTCGCGGTCGGGCTGGTCATCGCCCTCGCGTTCAGCGGCCTGATCGCCGCCTTCACGACCTACATCATCAACCCGATCATCGCGAGCTTCACGGGCGGCAAGGTGGGCCTGGGGGTAGAGATACGGAACGGTAACCCCAAGACGCTGGTGGACTTCGGCTCGTTCATCTCCGAGGTCATCTACTTCGCCATCTTCATGGCCGTGGTCTACTTCCTCATCGTCGTGCCCTACAAGGCGGTGCAGGCGCGGCGCGGGCAAGTGGTGTTCGGCGACCCGGCGCCGGTCAAGACCTGCCCGGCGTGCCTGTCGAGCGACCTCCCGGTCGCGGCCAGCAAGTGCAAGTACTGCGGCACCGACCAGCCCGCGCTGGCATAGCCGGAGACTAGCGCCGGGTCCGGGGCCTAGCGCCGGGCCGGGGGCGACTGGCTGCGGCGGCTGGCCCCGCCGTTGGCCCTGGCGGCCGGGTCTGGTCAGATGGCTGGCATGGCGACTTCGGCGCGGCACACCGGACGGTGGACTCTGGAGGACCGGTTCGCCTCCCCCTGGCACTACCTGCCGGTGGACGTGCCGCCGGGGGCGGCCGGGCTGCGGGTGGAGTTCGAATTCGACCGGGCCGACGGAACCGTGCTCGACCTGGGCTGCCTGAGCCCGGGCGGGTTCCGCGGCTGGTCGGGCGGGGCCCGGGATTCGTTCGTCATCACCCGCGAGGCAGCCACGCCCGGCTACCTGCCCGGGGAGATCGAGGCCGGGACCTGGCAGGTGATGATCGGCGTGCACCGTGTCCCGCCGGGCGGAGCCAGCTACCGGCTGACGGCCGAGGTGACGTCGGACGCGGCCGTCCTGGCGC
>JBAPYC010000301.1:0-4084 GCA_049284535.1 Streptosporangiaceae bacterium | reverse complement strand
CGGAGTCCCCTCGCACGGCGCGCCGGCGAACGGGGCCGCGCCGCACCCGGGCCCTGGAAACGGCAACGGGCACTGGGGTGCCCCCCCGCCGGGCGGCCCGGCACCCAGCGGCGGCGCGACACCAGGACGGCAGTTCAGATTGCCGAACGGGCGCAGGGTCCCGCCCAGCGGAGATCGCCTGTATCGCCCGCCCACGGCGAATCCCGCCGGCCGGCATCACGCCCCCCGCCCAGCCCCGGCAACTCCGGATCAGCAGGGTGGGAACTGGAGCCGCCCGGCTCCCCCGCCCGGCGGACCGGTTCCCAGCGGAGGTGTTCCTGGCGGTCCCGCCCATGGTGGCCCGGTTCACGGTCCGGGTGGCCCCGTCCCCGGGGCACCGGCCCCGGGCGCTCCACCGGCACCTGGCCCGGCTCAGAGTGGCCCATCCGCGTACGCCGCGGGCCCGGCCGGGGCCGGGCCCGCGGGTATGCCGCATGGACCGGCTGCGGCGGGCCAGCGTGAGCACCCATCCGCCGGGCCATGGCCGGATCAGGGCGGACCGCGGGCGGACGCTGGGCCGCGGGTAGATGGCACCGGGCCTTGGGTAGATGCCGCTGGGCCGCGGGTGGACGCTGGGCCGCGCGTGGATGGTACTGGGCTGCGGGTGGATGCTGCTGGGCGGGAGCGGGCCGGGACGGCGGAGCCGCCGAGGCCGTCCGGCCCGGTGATCAAGCAGCGGGAGGCCGCGGTTCCCGACGGCGGGCCGGCCACGCCGGGGCAGGCGGTGGCCAGTATCGCGCCGGACGGGCTGGAGGCGTTCGCCCGGGACTTGCGTAGGCTGCGGGCACAGGCGGGCATCGAGTACCCGGAAATGGCCGAGACCTCGCACTTCGAGATGAAGACGCTGGCCGCCGCCGCGGCTGGCCTGCGGCTGCCCACACTCCCGGTCGCAGTGGCCTTCGTGCGCGCCTGCGAAGGCAACGTGGCCGAGTGGGAAGAGCGCTGGCAGAAGCTGGCCGCGAAGATCACCGCCGAGGCGGCCAGGAACCGTCGCGCTGAGCGCGAGGACGAGGCCGAGCCGCTGGAACCATCGGCTTCGGCGGCCGCGCCGGAAACGCCGACGCCCCGTCCGGGCCCGGCTTCCGAGGCGACTGGCGGCGAGGTGTACGTCATCACCTCGGCCAAACCCCGTCAGCCCGGCCGGTAACCGGCTGACACGTCCCGGCCGGTTCCGGGGCGGCTGCGTGACGGGCGGGGTGGTCCCGGTGGCCTGGCGGGGCTGGGGTAATGGCGTCCGGCGAAGCTGAGGTACTTTTGTGCTCGATGAGCGACCTGAGCAGTCCGGACTGGCATGCCCCGCTGGATAATCACGTCCACACAGAATGGTCCTGGGACACGCCGGCCGAAGCCTCCATGGTGCGCAACTGCGAGCAGGCACTGGCGGCGGGCCTGCCCGGGGTGGCCTTCACCGACCACCTGGACTTCACCACGTGGACCGACGGCGATCAGATCGGCGCGACGAACCTTGATCCGCACCGGTATGCGCGGATGCACCTGCTCGACATCGACGGCTACCTGGCCGCGCTGGAGGAATGCCAGCGCCGCTTTCCGGATCTGCGGATCCTGTCCGGGGCGGAGATCGGCGAGGCTCACCTGTGGGCGGCCAGCGCCCGGGCCACCGTGGCCCGGGCCGGATTCAGCCGGATCCTGGGCTCACTGCACGCGA
The DNA here is from genome assembly GCA_049284535.1 of Streptosporangiaceae bacterium. GTDB lineage: Bacteria > Actinomycetota > Actinomycetes > Streptosporangiales > Streptosporangiaceae > Palsa-504. The sequence continues at coordinate 2,379 of JBAPYC010000301.1, read as the reverse complement.
TTCCGTGCGGCGGCCGGCTGACCGCCGCCGATGAGCTGTTCCAGCGGATGCCGGCGCACGACGTGATGCGCAGCTACCTGGCCGAGGTGGTCCGGCTGGTCGAGGGCAGCGACGTCTTCCAGGTGCTCGCCCATCTGGACTTCCCGCGGCGCATGTGGCCGTGGTCCGCGAGGCCCTACGACGAGCGCGATTTCGAGGACGAGTACCGGGCCGTCCTGCGTGCTCTGGCCGCCACCGACCGGGTGCTCGAGGTGAACACGAAGAGCCCGCTGCTCTCTGTCGAGCTGATCGGCTGGTGGCGGGAGGCTGGCGGCCGGGCCGTCTCGTTCGGCAGCGATGCGCACCAGCCCTGGCGGGTCGGCGACAGGTTCAAGCTGGCGGTCGACGTGGTGGAGGCGGCAGGCTTCCGGGCCGGGCGTGACCGCTTCGACTTCTGGCGGCGGTGAGCCACTAATGACCGGCGGCGACCCAGACGCCCGAGCGCCGGAGGAGGGGTCCGGGTCGCCGCCGGCAGCCTCAGGTCCAGGTGTCGCCGAAGCGCGCGACGATCTCATCCCACGCGTCGTCCTGGCTGCGGCCGGGCCACGTGTCCGGCCCCTGGTCCTCGAGGGCGGTGCGGGGAATGGGGATGGACCGGCTCTGGCAGTGCACGGCAAAGCGCAACTCGGTGTAGTAGGTCTCACGGTCGCGGACTTCGGCGCGGGCTTCGGTGTGCGCTGAGTAATCGGAACCGCTCGTGCGCGATGGGAGCTCAGGCTTGGCCTCGCTGCCTTCGTTCGCGGGAGAGTCCTCATTCGGGTAGTTGCTGGACACGACACACACCTCGAATACGAATCTGACCGGTGATACCCTGCCACGGACTGTGGCCGCGCGGGCTGGGCACCGCCCTGAAAACCACGGTGCGAAGTTGGTTCGCTACCATTTGTAATGTAACACTACGTACTGTCTACAATGCAACGGGTAACAAAGTAATAGTTACCTATCTCCCGGGACACCACTTACGGAAGGTGGCAAGCGTGATCCCGGAGAGACACCAGGAACGGATGAGAACCTCCAGCGAAGACTGAACGCTGGGCGGCGAGCACGAAACCCCGCCCGTTCCGGTATCTAATTGTGACAGGTTGACTACTCTCCGCGCATGAGGTTATCGATAAAGCCACGGGAGCGCTTGCCCCGGCGGCCTGCCTGTCTCCAGGCGCCGGCGAGACGGGGGCGGCGGCGCCTCGTGAGGGTGCCTGTCCGATTCCCGCCAGTACCAGTCCCGGCGGGCTGGCATTGTGGAGACATGACGCATGAGGTTACCGGGGTGGCCGCGCTCGACGACGAGCGGCGCTACCAGGCGGCCGTCAGCAAGGATGCCCGCTTTGACGGCGTCTTCTTCATCGCGGTCACCTCCACCGGCATCTACTGCCGGCCATCCTGCCCGGCCATCACCCCCAAGCGCGCCAACATGCGGTTCTACCGCAGCGCGGCGGCGGCCCAGGACGCGGGCTTCCGGGCCTGCAAGCGGTGCCGGCCGGATGCCTCCCCTGGATCGCCGGAGTGGAACGTCCGAGCCGACGTCGTGGGCCGGGCCATGCGGCTGATCTCCGACGGCGTGGTGGACCGGGAAGGCGTCGAGGGACTGGCCACGCGGCTCGGCTACGAGCAGCGGCAGGTCCGCCGGCTGGTCACGGCCGAGCTGGGCGCCGGCCCGCTGGCCATCGCCCGGGCCCAGCGCGCGCAGACGGCCCGGATCCTGACCGAGACCACCGCGCTGCCGCTGTCCGAGGTGGCGTTCGCAGCCGGGTTCGCCAGCATCCGGCAGTTCAACGCCACCGTCCGCGAAGTCTTCGCGGTGACGCCGACGCAGTTGCGCGAGGCACGCGGAAAGCGGGTTCTGCCGTCACGACGGCTGATACCGTCCCCGGGCCCGGACCCGTCGGCTCCCGGGCTGATCCGGCTGCGGCTGGCCTACCGGTCGCCGATCGACCTGGACCGGATGCTCCGATTCCTGGCCGCCCGGGCCATACCCGGCGTGGAGACGGTCGAGGACGGCCGGTACCGGCGCACCATCGCCCTGCCGAACGGCACCGGGATCATCTCGCTCGGCCCGCCGGCCCCGCACGCCCGGGCCGGATCCGGCTCCGTCGAGTGTGAGCTGCAGCTCGAGGACCTGCGTGACCTGACTGCAGCGGTGCAGCGCTGCCGGCGGCTGCTCGACCTGGACTGCGACCCGGACACGGTCACTGATTACCTGTCCGCGGACCCGGTGCTCGGGCCGCTGGCCCGGGCCTGCCCCGGCCGCCGCTCCCCCGGGCACGTGGACGGCAGCGAGCTGGCGCTGCGGGCGGTGCTCGGCCAGCAGGTGTCCGTGGCCGCCGCCCGGAGGCTCGGGGA
>JBAPYC010000300.1:0-1640 GCA_049284535.1 Streptosporangiaceae bacterium | reverse complement strand
CCGTTGATGTATGTGCCGCCGTGGCTGCCCAGGTCGATGATCTCGACGCTGCCGGCTGCGTTGCGGCGCAGCTCCGCGTGATGCGGCAGACCTCAAGGTCCCCGGTCAGCGCGATGTCGTTGTCCGGCTGTTGCCCGATCCGGACCGCCTTAGCCGGCTGGGGATGCTCGCCGTCATTAGGCGATCCTAAGAGTCTGTCCGGAACTAGGGAGCGCTTGACTAAATCAACTAACCCCTGGCAACTCTGGGCATTGTGGCCGGCAGTTTCGCGTCCAGGCATGCACTGCCGCACCGGCTGGCGACGCGCGGAACGCACCAGCCATCCTGCAACTGACTGGGTTAGCCGTCCTCCGGACGGCACCACAAGCGCCCGCACAGCGCTCGCTATCGTGTTGCCAGCAGCACGAGGGCTGATTCGCGCCAGGGGCACCCTCCGGCGCCTGGCGGCGAGCATGCGATGGGCATGTTAAGCGGCTCTTCTGCGCGGCCAGTGTCGGGTGTAGAACTGGCGGTCCGGGTTCACTGTCATCGGCCATGCAACATTCCTTGCCGCCAAAAGAATACTAAGTATGCTACTCGGTATGATACTGATTGTCTCGTGAGCGTACCCGCGCAGCCGCCTTTTCACGACGAACACGTTGCTGTGTCACTGCGCGACCTCGCGGTTCTGGCGGTTCCAGCTCATCGAGGGAGGATGGCTGCTTGTGGCCGCCTTGCTCCCTCGTGCGGCGGCGGTGTAGTTCGCGCGTCGCAGCGCGGCTTGACTCCCCCGGCTGGCCTCACTCGCGGACATCGGCGGGTGCCGGATGTCTGACGCACCTCTCGAGCCGCAGGCCGGGGCCTCGCCCAAGCAGCCGGCCGATCGCCAGACTGCGCGCCGCTCTCTCTCCCGCTGGGCGGTCCACCTCGGTCTCCTGTGCTCGGCAGCGGCCGCACTCGGCACGCTGGATCTCCTGCACGTGCGGATCGCCATCCACACCGACGTCGGCCTCGCCTTCGTCGGCCTGGTGGTCGTCCACCTGGCCCAGCGCCCCCGGACCCTCGTCCGCATGGCCACCCAGACCGTCCGGGCCCGGACGATCGCCGAACGGGTAATCCGCCTCGCCGTTTCGGACGTGCTGCTCCTCTTCATCACCCTGAACGTGCTCGTCTCAGGCGTCCTGGACTGGAACCGCGGAACGCCGATACAACTGCCGATACCCGGGCCCTTCGGCAGGTGGCACGCCATCTCCGGCCTCGCCCTCGTCGTCTACCTGGCGGTGCACGTCTGGCGCCGGAGAAAACGCCTACGGCGGTCGACGATCCGATAGCGGGCGATGCCGGCGGCGACCCGACCTAGCAGACAAGCGCCTATCCGTGAAATCCTGCGCGCAATGCTTTCGGCATACCAGGTCGCACGTGGCGACGTAGAGGTAGGCATGCAGAGGTCGTTGCGGCGCTCCAGCGGTTACCGGATGTGCGGCGCAGGTTTACGGCGTGGCGGGTGGAACGTCGAAGATCAGGACGTGATCGTGGTCGTATCCAGGCCCGCGTGTGTGTCACCGGCGTTTACGCGGACGAGGCCCTCCGGCAGCGGGAAGATCTCGTTCAGGACGGCGCCGAGTTCCCATACCAGCGGAAGCGTGCGATTGCCCTGTCTC
>JBAPYC010000299.1:0-5624 GCA_049284535.1 Streptosporangiaceae bacterium | reverse complement strand
CCGAGCGCCGTGACCAGGCCCGCGCCGCCGTCGGTGGTGGCCACCCCGCCCAGGCCCAGCACAATCCGCTTCGCCCGCATCCTGACCGCCGCGCTGATGAGCTCCCCGACGCCGCGGCTGGTCGCGGTGAGCGGGGCCGGCTTGCCGTCGGCCAGCCGGGTGAGCCCGCAGGCCTGCGCGGACTCGATAACGGCGGTGCCCTCGCTGAGTGCGAACGCGGCCGTCACGGGCCGGCCCGTCGGCCCCCGGACACCCATCTCGACCCGCCGGTAGCCGGCCGCCTCGGCGGCCTCGACAGTACCGTCGCCCCCGTCCGCGACGGGAATCTGGACCGTCCGCAGCCCGGGGCGGACCCGGCCGAGCCCGGCGGCCACGTGCGCCGCGACCTCGGCGGCGGTGAGCGTGCCCTTGAACTTGTCCGGGGCGATCACCACGTGGGTCATAAGCCCTATGAGATCACGCGAAATATTCTCGTGCTTATAGATTCAAGGCTGCTTCCTCCCAGCAATGGGCAGCCACCAGGACCGGCTCGGCCCAGCGCGCGACCAAGGCTTCGCTGGGCAGGCCGTGGAGCTGGACTAGGGCGTAGGCCTCGAAACGGACGCGATAGGTCACCGGCGGTTCACGCGGGCGGGCCAGTCCGGGGCGATCTCCTCGATCGGCAATGATGCTTCCAGGCTGCCGGCCAGCACAGCCTCCCGCACACTAGCCAGACGAGCCGCAAAACCTGGCTCGGAGTAGGCAGCTGCTGTCAGCCTCCACGACCTGAGCAGGTCGTGAAGTGCCCGGTAGCCCTCGGGCCTCCGGGCAGCTTCGGCCGCGGCCGCATACTCGTTGAGAAACTGCTCACGGAACTGCTCAGGCAGCACACGCAGGGTCTCGACCGGGTCATCCGGATCATGCTCCTGCAGAGGCTGAGCGCTCATGACAACTAGGCTAGTGTTCCGTCCCGCCAGTTCAGGGCTGGCGACGCGCCGAACCTGCACGGATCAGGGCGATCACCACATGGCTCACGGGACCCTCAGGTCGTCTCGTCCCAGCGGCGCCGGATCGCCGCGAGTCCCGGCTCGGTCAGGGACCCGTGCAGCCGCAGCCGCGCGACCCCGCCGTCGGGAAAGATGTTCAGCCGGACATGGGTCGCGGGCTCGCTGCTGACCCGGAACCGGTGCGGGGTGTCGGGCAGCAGCTGGACCGGCGGCAGCAGGTCGTGCCAGGCGGCCGGGTCGGTCAGGGACGCGCCCGTGCTGGCGTCCAGTGTCTGCAGCGAGGCCAGCTCCGGCTGGTTGCCCCGGTACCAGGACGTGTCGATCTCGGCCAGGCTGATGACGCCCTGGCCGGCCAGCCGGATGACCAGCCACTCGTGCCCGGGCCGGCGTCGCCGGCGGGTTTCCCAGCCTTCTCCCATAACCCGGGAAAGCCCGGGGGAGATGACGTTGCGCGGCGAGGAGAAGTAGTTCCGGTCGCTGCGGGCCGCCACGTCGGCGCCGTTCTCCAGCGCGGCCAGGTCGAAGGTTATGCCCTCCAGCAGGTCCGGGTCCGGCAGCACCTCGCCATGGACGCGCAGCCGGGCCACGCCACCATCCGGGAAGATGTTCAGCCGCAGGTGGCTGAACCGGCGGCCCGAGGCCACCCGGAACACGTGCCGGGAGTCGCCGGTGACCAGGGCCCGCGGCACCACCTCACGCCACGCGCCGGCGTCCGCGCCGGTCAGTTCCTCAGCGGCCGGGTAACCGCTCACCGAGCACGCGTCAACCGAACACGCCTGCGGGTAGTTGCCGGCGAAGAACGCCGTGTCGACCACGACGGCGCGCACCACGCCGGGGACGCCCAGCCGGACGATCACCCAGTCCCGGGCGGCGCGGTCGGGCAGCGTGCCGCCGGGGCCGCGACGGCGCCGGGTCTCCCAGCCGTCGTACACCTGGCCCCTGGCACCGTAGGTATCCGGCACGAAGACAGGCGCGTCCGCCTTGATCAGGTTTTCCTTCGCGGCGAAGAACTCATCGCTGGCCGCGACCACCGATCCGCGCAGGCGGAGCAGGTCGGGGAGAAGTTGCTCATCCATATCCGCTTCATCCCCGTTTTAGCAGCCGGCCAACTGGCGCTTCACCTATCCCTTGCATCAATCCATCATCGTCGAGCAATGGCGTGCCACGCAGCCACGTCTGCCGCACGCGCCCGGTCAGTGTCCGCCCAGCGTAGGGCGTGACCTGATGGCGGTGATGGAGCCGGGCCGGGTCCACCAGGTAGCTCTCGTCGGGGTCGAAGGCCACCAGGTCAGCGTCGTTCCCGACCGCCAGCCGCCCCTTGGCCGGCAGCCCGGCCAGGCCGGCCGGGGCCGCCGCCATCCACCGGGCCATGTCGTCCAGGGTGCGCCCGCGGCGCCGGGCCACCGTCCACACCGCCGACAGGCCCAGCTGCAGCGAGGCGATCCCGCCCCAGGCCGCGCCGAAGTCCCCTGAGCCGGGCGCCTTGAGATCGGGCGGGCAGGGGGAGTGGTCCGACACCACGCAGTCGATCACGCCAGCCTCCAGGCCGCGCCACAGCGCCTCCCGGTTCACCGCGTCCCTGATCGGCGGGCAGGACTTGAACTCGGTGGCGCCATCGGGGACCTGCTCGGCCGCGAAATACAGGTAGTGCGGGCAGGTCTCGGCGGTCAGCCGGATGCCGGCCGCCTTGGCCCCGGCGATCATGGCCACGCACTCGGCCGCGGACAGGTGCACGATGTGGGCCCGGGCTCCGGTGCCGGCCGCGGCCGAGATCACCTTCTCGATCGCGCGCCGCTCCGCGACGGGCGGCCGGGACTTGACAAAGGACCAGAAATCCCGGCCGGACGCCGCCGTGATCTCGGCCCCGTCCTCGGCGTGCGCGATCAGCAGCGCGTCCGCGGCGGCCAGCGTGCCCAGGACTGAGCGCAGCCCGGCCACGTCGAGCGGCGGGAACTCCGGCACCCCGGAGTCGAGCAGGAAGCACTTGAACCCGACCACGCCGGCCTCGTGCAGCGGCCGCAGCGCCTCTTCGTTGCCAGGTACCGCGCCGCCCCAGAAGGCCACGTCCACCCAGCATTTCCCGGTAGCCGCCGCACGCTTTTCCGCCAGCGCCGCCACCGAGGTGGTGGGGGGCAGCGAGTTGAGCGGCATGTCGCAGATGGTGGTCACCCCGCCAGCCGCGGCCGCCCGGGTGGCGGTGGCGAAACCCTCCCACTCGGTCCGGCCCGGCTCGTTCACATGCACGTGGGTGTCGACCAGGCCGGGGAGCAAGGCGAGGTCGCCCAGGTCGACCTCGTGGCTGGCCTCAAGGGCCGCGCCGTAGTCCGCGATGGCCGCGATGGCCGGGCCGCTGACCGCGATCGCCGCCGGCCGCGTGCCGTCCGGCAGCACCGTCCGCCGGGACCGGACGACCAGGTCGTAACTCATCCGCACAGTCTCTCACTCTGGGCTCTCACTCTGGGCTCTCACTCCGGGCCGGCTCCGGGGCCGGAGTGAGCTCAGGGCAGACCGTCAGCTCCCCAGGCAGGCCGTCAGTTCCCCTTCCAGGGTGTCAGCTCCCGCGGTAGGTGGAGTAGGCGAACGGGGACAGCAGCAGCGGCACGTGGTAGTGCTCCTCCGCGGCGGTCATCTGGAAGGTGATCGCCACCTCCGGGTAGAAGGACGCAGCCCCGCGGGCGCCGAAGTACGCCCCGCTGCCGAAGGTGATGCGGTAGACCCCTGGTTCGGCGTCGGGCAGCCGCAGCCGGCCGTCCGGCCCGGTCTGTCCCTGGCCGGCCGGCGTCCATCCTGGCCCGCTGTCCCGCTCGAGCCGCACCTGGACGCCGGCCGCGGGCCGTCCGGTGGTGGCGTCCAGGACGTGCGTGGACAGCGTCATTGTTCTAGCCGCTTCGTCATCCGCAGGCGGGTGATCTTGGCCAGCTCCGTGCGCACCACGGCCTGCTCGGCCTCCGGCTCGTTCCCGAGCCGGGCCTGCAGCTGGGTGAGCATGTCCTGGCCGGACAGGCCGCTGGCGCAGATCAGGAAGATGTAGCCGAACCGCTTCTCATAGGCGATGTTTCCCTCGGCCAGGGCGCGCCGTACCTGGTCGCCGGCGGCCGCGGCCCCGGATTGCTCGGCTGCTGACTGCCCGGTGGTGCGGTCGCCGATGCGCGGGTGCGCGTTCAGGCTCTCCACAATGCCATCCCAGGTCAGTTCCTGTATCGCGGCGTCGGAGGCGGCCAGCAGCGTGGCCGCGTCTGGGTACGGGCGCCCGCCCGCGACCTTCCGGGCGAACGCCGTCGACTCACAGCACGCCAGCACCTCGGCCTCGGCCCCGGCGCGGGGCGCCGAGTTGAAGGCAGCCAGGTTCACCATGCGGCCATCCAACCAGGCCCGCAGCGGCGCCGCCGCCCTCGCCCCCACCGGGGTGCCCCCCGGCGGCGGTGAGCCGGCGCTTTAACTTAATCACCGGTAACCTGAGGCGGGCTGGTTTGTAGCTTTCGCTAAACAATCGCTGGCTAAGGTGCGCGGGAATGCTTCGTCGCGGGAGGTGATTCCGTGCGGGTAAAGGACCTGCGGGACACGCCGGATCTCGGCCTCAGGCTGCTGACCGATGTCACTGGCCTGGACCGGGTGATCCGGCACGTTTTCACCACGGACCTGCCCGACCCGGGCCGCTACCTGACGCCAGGCGACCTGGTGCTGACGGGCTTGATCTGGTACCGCGAACCGGCGGACGCCGACCGTTTCGTGACCGCTCTGGTCAAGGCGGGCGCCATCGCGCTCGGCGCCGGGGAGGCCCTGGGCGACGTCCCGCCCGAGGTGATCCAGGCCTGCGCCCGGCACGGCCTGACCCTGCTCGCGGTGCCGCCCGAGACCTCGTTCGCCGCCGTCACCGACGAGGTGGGGCGCCGGCTCAGCGGTGACCGGGCCACCGCTATGACCCGGGTGCTGGGACGGCGCAGGCTGCTGCTGGCGGCGGTGGCCGAGGGCGCCGGGCTGGACGCGATCTTCCGCCTGATGGGCCGGGAGCTCGGCCCGGACTGCTGGCTGCTGACGGGCACCGGCCGGGTTGCGGGCGGTACCGGGGCGGCGCTGGCCGAGCCGCTGCCGCTCCGGCTGGCCTGTGAGTACCTCAAGGCGGACCGGCTCCCGGGCGTGACCGAGACCTCGGACGCCGGCAAGTACTCGCTGTTCAGTGTGGGCGGCGAGCCCAGGATCACCAGCTGGTTCCTGGCCTGTGCCGGGCGCGAGCAGGACTGGCCGCACGAGCTGCGCGAGTCCGTGGCCGAGCTGGTCGCCGACGTGGCCCTGGAGCGGGCCCGGCTCGACGCCGGCCGCTCCGGGGACCGCAAGCTGGCCGAGGCGATCGTGTCCATGCTCACCTCCGGAGCGGGGGCCGGGAGCACCGTGGTCGAGATCGCCCCGCTGATGCGCGCGGCCGGGCTGGCGCCGGACGGCCGCTATCTCGTCCTGGCCATCAGCGCGGAGGCTGAGCGGATGGCCAGCTCCATCGCCGATCGCTGGCGTTGCGACCTGGCCGAGGAACTGGCCGCACCGCTGGCGGACCGGATGCTGGCCGCGCCGGCCGGTGAGGAGATCGCCGTCCTCGTCCCGCTCCCTGGCGACGGCGACGCCGACGGCGACGCCAGCCAGGAC
>JBAPYC010000298.1:0-3232 GCA_049284535.1 Streptosporangiaceae bacterium | reverse complement strand
CGCCGTGGCGTTGCGGGCGGCCGCCGACGCCGCGGCCGAAGTGTTCGGCCGGTATGGCCCGGATCAGCTGGACGCCGTGGTCCTTGGCGGGGACAAGCGGTCGGCGGCCGGGCTGCGCGGCGACCGCCGCCTGCAGGACTACCTGGCCAAGGCGGCCGCCCGGTTCCTCAACGTGCCCGACCCCCGGCTGGCCGTGCTCCGCGGCATCGCCCCCGCTTTCCTGGCCGTCCGCATCCGGCTGACCGAGCCGGAATCGGCTGGCCCGCCGGCGGGCTGACCAAGTACACTAGATGGCATGCTCCTCACCTCGGACTAGGGACACACCAGGGGAGAGGTCTGTCCGTTTTAAGTCCTAGGAGCACTCAGTCATGATCGTGGCAAGCGAAATCGAACTGCGGGCTGGCGCGCGCCTGCTGCTGGAGAACGCATCATTCCAGGTGTCAGCCGGCGACCGCATCGGCCTGGTTGGCCGGAACGGCGCGGGCAAGACCACCCTGGCCAAGGTGCTGGCCGGCCAGGCCCAGCCGGCCGCGGGCTCGGTCCGGCGCGCTGGCACCGTCGGGTACCTGCCGCAGGACCCGCGCACAGGAGATATGGACACGCTGGCGATAGACCGCGTGCTCTCCGCCCGGGGCCTGGACCAGATCCGGGCCGAGCTGCGCGCGGCCGAGATGGCCATGGCCGACCCGGACTCCGGTGCGGCGGCCGCCGCTATCCGCAAGTACGGGCGGCTGGAGGACCGGCTGGCGGTGCTCGGCGGGTATGCCGCCGAGTCCGAGGCCGCGTCGATCACCTCCAGCCTGGGCCTGCCAGACCGCGTGCTGCAGCAGCCGCTGCACACCTTGTCCGGCGGGCAGCGGCGACGGGTCGAGCTGGCCCGGATCCTGTTTTCCGAATCCGAGACCATGCTGCTCGACGAGCCGACCAACCACCTGGACGCGGACTCGGTGGTCTGGCTTCGCGATCACCTCAAGAGCTATCGCGGCGGCCTGGTGGTGATCAGCCACGACGTGGCCCTGCTGGGCGACGTGGTCAATAAGGTGTTCTACCTGGACGCTCAGCGGTCCTGCCTGGACATCTACAACCTGGGCTGGAGCGCCTACCTGCAGCAGCGCGAGACCGACGAGCGGCGCCGCCGCCGGGAGCGGGCCAACGCGGGCCGGCAAGCCGGCGCCCTGATGGCCCAGGCCGACAAGATGCGGGCCAAGGCGACCAAGGCCAGGGCCGCGCACAACATGCAGCGCCGGGCCGAGCGGATGCTGTCCGGCCTGGAGGCCGAGCGCTCCGCCGACCGGGTGGCCAAGATCCGCTTTCCGGTGCCCGCGCCGTGCGGCCGCACCCCGCTATCCGCGACGGGCCTGTCGAAGTCCTACGGGTCTACCGAGGTGTTCGCCGGGGTGGATGTGGCCGTGGACCGGGGCAGCCGGGTCGTGATCCTGGGCCTGAACGGCGCGGGAAAGACGACCCTGCTCCGCTTGCTGGCCGGGCTGGAAACTCCCGATACCGGAAACGTCACGCCCGGCCACGGCCTTAGCCTCGGATATTACGCTCAGGAGCATGAAACCCTGGAAACCGAACGTACGGTGCTATCACACATGCGTTCCGCCGCGCCGGAGCTGACTGAATCAGAGCAACGCAAGGTTCTCGGGTCATTCCTGTTCTCCGGCGATGAGGTGGAAAAGCCCGCGGGCGTGCTTTCCGGCGGGGAAAAGACAAGGCTAGCCCTCGCTCTTCTTGTTGTATCAGGCGCTAACGTCTTGTTGCTCGACGAGCCGACCAACAACCTTGACCCTGCCAGCCGGGAAGAGATCCTGGCTGCGCTGCGGACATTCCGTGGCGCCATCGTCCTTGTGACTCATGATGAGGGTGCGGTAGAAGCGCTTTCCCCCGAACGTGTAATCGTTCTCCCGGACGGGATCGAAGACGCGTGGAGTGAGGATTTCGCCGAACTTGTCGCACTTGCGTAATGCTGGGGTAAGTGCCAGCGCATGGGCGATACGGCGCAAGGCTACGATTGCGTCATAACCTCGTAAAAATATAGTGATCATTTGCTGCCATCTGGGTGGCCAATCCTGCGGCTATGCCTGATCATTGCCAAGGGGGACGTGTAACTCGCTGATGACCAAAGCTAACAGGAGGTACATGTGGTGGCCGAGACCCTCGGGAAAGGCACGCGCGTGACCGGCGTGGATCGCAACAAGCTGGCGACAAGCCTCGGTAAAAGGTACGACTCAGGGGAGAGCATTCGTTCCCTGGCAGCCTCGACAGGACGGTCCTACGGCTTCGTCCACCGGATCCTGACCGAGACTGGAGTGACGTTGCGCGGGCGCGGTGGCGCCACCCGCAATAGCAAGAAAAAGGTGAAGCACTAAGACCCGCATCCAGGGCATCGGCCCGGCGACGCCGCCGCCGGGACGGCCGGATAGCCCTGGGAAGTTCGCTGCTAGCTGATAGCATTTGCGCCCGCCGCGGGAACGAACCGCCGCCTTCAGGAGGTTTCCCTCAGCATGTACGGGCGCGGCAACATGATGATGATCCGCGGGTTCCACATGGACCCGTCCATCACCAAGCAGAAGCTGAAGCCGGGGACGGTCCGCAGGATCGCAGGCTATGCGCGCCCCTACCGGGTGATCCTGGTGGTATTTCTCCTCGCCACCGCGATCGACGCGCTGATCACCGTGGTCAACCCGCTGCTGCTGCGCGAGATCATCGACCAGGGGATCCTGGCCCGCGACGAAGCTGTGGTCATCGGCATCGCGGTCGCCGTCGCTGCCGTGGCGATCTTCGACGCCGGGCTGAGCTTCGCCATCCGGTGGTTTTCCGCCCGGATCGGCGAGGGGCTCATCTATGACCTGCGCACCCAGGTTTTCGACCACGTGCAGCGGCAGCCGATCGCGTTCTTCACCCGGGCGCAGACCGGCTCCCTGGTCAGCCGGCTGGACGGGGATGTGATGGGGGCTCAGCAGGCGATTACCTCCACCTTGTCCGGGGTCCTCGCCAACCTGCTCAGCCTGATCGTGATCCTGGTGACCCTGTTCTACCTGTCCTGGCTGGTCAGCGTCATCGCCCTGATCATGGTCCCGCTGTTCATCTTGCCCGCCCGGCTGGTCGGCCGCCGGATGCAGCGGCTGACCCGGGAAAGCATGCAGCTCAACGCCGAAATGGGCTCGACCATGACCGAGCGGTTCAACGTGGCCGGCGCGATGCTGGTCAAGCTGTTCGGCAAGCCCGA
>JBAPYC010000297.1:0-7722 GCA_049284535.1 Streptosporangiaceae bacterium | reverse complement strand
GCTCATTACCCCCCAATCATAGGCAAGTCATTGTAGGCGTCCCTTGCGAGCTTTCCGTAGCCTTCGGCTGACACGCCGCCCGGTAACCCGATAAGCGAGACCGACCACGTAGGCTGTAACAGACAGCCCGAGCGTCGGCGTGGGAGGTGGCGAGCTATCGAGTTCAACGACATCGGCGAACTCACATCGCCGGTCGCCATTGCCGGATTCGAGGGCTGGAACGACGCAGGCGAGGCGGCCAGCGGGGTCGTCAATCACCTGGGCATCGCCTGGCAGGCCAGCCCGATCGGGGCCATCGATCCCGAGGACTTCTACGACTTCCAGGTCAACCGGCCAGTGGTCGAGATCGAGGGCGGGCGCACCCAGCGGCTGATCTGGCCGACGACCAGGATCTCGCTGGCGCGGGCCCGGGCCGCGGGGCCCACCGAGCCGCTCAGCGGCTCCGACGCCCCGGCGCCGCCGACCGGGCTCACCCGTGACGTGGTGCTGGTCCATGGCATCGAGCCGAACATGCGCTGGCGGGCGTTCAGCGAGGAGCTGGTGCAGGGCCTGGAAAGCCTGGGTGTGGAGCTGATCATCCTGCTCGGCGCCTTGCTCGCTGACGCGCCGCACACCCGGCCGGTGCCGGTGTCCATCGGCTCGTCGAACTCCAAGATCACCGCCGACGTCGGTGTCGGGCTGACCGACTACAAGGGCCCGACCGGGATCGTGGGAGTGCTCCAGCACACCTGCACCGCGGCCGGCATCCCGACCGTCTCGCTGTGGGCCCAGGTGCCGCATTACGTGGCCCAGCCGCCGAGCCCGAAGGCCACGCTCGCGCTGCTGCGCGGGGTCGAGGACGTCCTGGACGTGCCGCTGCCCCTGGCTGACCTGCCCGAGGAGGCGCGGGCCTGGGAGCGCGGCGTGGATGAGCTGGCGCAGCAGGATTCCGAGGTCGCCGACTACGTGCGGACGCTGGAAGAGGCCAAGGACGCGATGGACCTGCCCGAGGCCAGCGGCGACGCGATCGCGCGCGAATTCGAGCGTTATTTCAGGCGCCATGGCGGCGCCGGGGGGCCGGGCGGTATCTGACCCGATGGTGGGCCTGCGCCGCCGGCTGATCCGCTCACTGGACACGCTGGGCGTCCTCGGGGTGTTCTGCGCGCTGATGGTACTGCCCTCCGGGGTCACCAGGCTGGCCAGCTCGGACACGACCGACACGGCCGGACTGCGCGGCACGGTGAGCGTGCTGCAGGTCCGCGGCCCGTCCGACAAGCGCACCCATCCGGTCTGGGTGTGGCGGCCTCCCGGCCCGGATTCGGCGACCACCGGCGTGGTGTACTTCCTGCACGGCGATCCAGGCCAGGCCAGCGACCCGTTCAGCGCGGGCCTGGCGAATGTGCTGAACACCAGGCTCGCCGAGGGGTACCCGCCGTTCGTGTTCGCCAGCGTCGACGGGAACGGCGAGCACCATGCCGACAGCGAGTGGGCCAACTCCGCCGACGGCACCGACCAGGTCATGGACCGGCTGGTCGACGCGGCCATTCCAGCCGTCGAGGGCAGCCACATGCGCAACGCGGCGCACCGGGCCATCGCCGGGTTCTCCATGGGCGGCTACGGCGCCATGAACGTCGCGATGCAGAACCCCGGGGTGTTCGGTCAGGTCGTCTCGCTGGCCGGGTACTTCGTGGTGAACGACCTGTCCGGCATGTTCGGCGGCAAGCCGTCGGTGATCGCCGAGAACACGCCGTCGGCCCACCCCTGGCAAGCACGGGGCATGCAGGTCCTGCTGGACGAGGATGCCTCCGACCCGGAGCCGCTGATCCGCGGCCAGGCGGCCTGGATGGGCGGTCTGCTGCGGAAGGACGGCGTGCCGGTCACCGTGCACATCCAGCCCGGCCACCACGACTGGGTGTACGCGATGGGCGCGCTGACGTACTCGTTCACGTTCCTGACCGGCAACTGGCGGCAGGAAGCCGCCGACGGTGCCGGCGACGGCGTGCCATGAGCCCGCCAGTACCGGGCCTGCTGTTACAGGGGCCTGCTGTACAGAGCCTGCAATACAGGGCCCTGCTGTTACCGGGGCCCTGCTGTTATACGGGTGGCCAGGGAACGGCCGGCCAGTCCGATGGCGGGTACGGATGGACCCGGTGCTTGAGCAGCGTCTCGATCCTGATCTTGGTGGCGGCGACCTCGTCTGCGGTCAGCAGCGAGGCCAGCTCGGCTTCCAGGCCGCCCTCGGCCAGGGCGGCGTTCAGGCGGCGCAGCGCATCCAGCGAGCGCCGCGGCAAGGTCTTGCCCCGCCACTGCCACAAGACCGTGCGCAGCTTGTAATCCTCGGAGAAGCACACTCCGTGGTCGCAGCCGTACAGGTGACCATCGGCCAGCGGCAGCAGATGGCCGATCTTGCGGTCAGCGTTGTTGATCACGGCGTCGAACACCGCCATGTCGCGGAGCCCGGCGTGATCGGTCCGCCGGGACAGGGCGATCAGGTCGACGTCGGTGTCGTGGTCGATCCACAGCTGGCACATGCCGGGGCCGAACGGCCCGTCGCGCAGGATCGTCGGCGGGACCACATCCCAGCCGGCCGCCCGGGACACGGCGTAGGCCGCGACTTCCCGGCCCGCCAGCGTGCCGGTGGGAAAGTCCCACAGCGGCCGCTCGCCCGCGACCGGCTTGTAGACGCAGGCCACCTGGCTGGCCGCGACACCGCTGTCACCGGTGTCGATCGTGCAGTACAGCGTGGCGTTGGACGCGTCGACCAGGCGCCCTTCAATCTCCAGCGTTCCGCTGGCCAGCAGGTCGAGCACCGCCTGCTCGCCGTCGGCTTCGTCCGGGCCACGACGCAGATGCTCAAGCATTGGCGACGCGGTGACCGTTCTGCCGCGGGCAGATATGCCCGTCGGTATCGAGCGGGAGACCGCACAGCGGGCACGGGGGCCGGCCCGCGGACACGACTTTCAGGGCCCGCTGGGCGAAGGCACGCGCGGCACCTGGGGTGATCCGGACCCGGAGCACTCCCGGGCCGTCCGCGGGCAGCTCCTCGGCCAGCGGCTCCACCGGCTCGTCCGACTCCTCCTGCGCCTCGATGACGACCATGCCACCGTCGCCGTCCCAGGCCAGGGCAATCGCGCCCACCCGGAAGTCCTCGAGCAGCGGCAGGTCGAGCGGCGCGTCGTCCTGCGGGCCGGCGGGTGCCGCGTCTGGCACCTCCGGCGTACCTCCGGTCCGCCTGAGCACCTCATCGAGCAGCTCATCGATGCGTTCAGCCAGCAGGCTCACCTGGAATTTCTCCAGGACGACGCTGGTGACGCGGCCGCTGGACGTGGCCTGCAGGTAGAAGATCCGCTCTCCTGGCTGCCCCACCGCGCCGGCCACGAACCTGTCCGGCGGGTCGTAGAAATAGACCGGCATTGTCCTATCCTCGTGTGTCCGCCGACTGCTGGCGACCCGAAGGCTTCTCGGCTCCCTTGGCACCGTTGCCGTCGGCCCCCCCGGTCACCATGTCCGCGTCCCCGTTTTGTTGTGCGGGGCTCTGGGCCCCGTTCGCACCAGGCTGCAGCGGGACGGCACCGCCCGTCCCGCCCCCGACGGCTGCGTCGCTGGCCTTGCCGTGCCCATGGCCGTCAGCGCGCGGCATGAGGTCATCCACCCCACCTCCTCTGTCGTTCATCCGGACCAGGAACGGCCGCAGCGGCGTGTACCTGATCACGGTCAGCGAGCACGGATCGGCCTGGATCCGCTGACACTGATCGAGGTGCAGTCCCAGGCTATCGGCGACGATGGCCTTGATGACATCACCGTGCGAGCAGATGAGATAAGTAGCGTCCTGGCCGAGCCGCGCATTCCATTCCCGCACCGCGGCCACCGCCCGGTGCTGCATGTCCGGCATGGACTCGCCCTCGGGACCAGGGAACGTCACCGCGCTCGGGTGTGCCTGCACTACCCGCCACAGCTTCTCGGTGGCCAGCTTCTTCAGCGGCTGGCCTGTCCAGTCGCCGTAGTGGCACTCCCCCACCCGGTCCTCGGTGATGACCCGCTGGCCATCGCGCGTCGCCGCGATCGCCGCGGCGGTCTGCTGGCAGCGGTCCAGCGGGCTGCTGACAATGGCGTCGAGCGGGAGCGGGGCCAGCCGCGCCGCGAGCGCGGACGCCTGAGCCTGGCCGCGGTCATCCAGCGAGATGCCGGGCGTCCAGCCGGTCAGCACGTGACCAGTGGTCGCAGTGAGCCCGTGCCGGACCAGGAGAACCGTTGTCACGCCCACGACTCTAGCCGGTTCGGCCCTCTGCCCGGTTCGGCCCTCCGGCTGGTTCGGCGGCCTTTAGCCGGAAGACCCCGTCTGCGGCGGCTCGGCGGCCCGGCCGCTTTCGGTGGGCCATGACGGGGGATCACCGGTGATGACGAATGCCACCGAGCCGAAGTCGATCCGGTCCCCCGCGCTCAGCCGGACCGGTTCGCGGACAAGCCATCCGTTCAGGCGGGTCCCGTTGTGTGACCCCAGGTCGCTGACTATCCAGCCGTCTTCCCGGCGCACCAGCTGGGCGTGCCGCCGGGACACCGACAGGTCGGTCAGGCACAGGTCGCAATCGCGGTTCCGCCCGATGACGAAGCGGGCGCCGCTGCCGGGCGGGAACACGAACGGCGCCGGAGCCGAGGATCCGCGCGCTTCGGTAAAGCCGGGATGGCCCGGTATCCGCCCGATGAAAGCGGCCCGGAACCGGTCCAGCAGCCGGGGGCGCCGCGGGGGCAGGTCGGCGAACAGCCCGGCCAGCTGACCGTGGTTGCGCGCGTCCATGGCAGTCTGCATCCGGTACATGAAGGTCTCGTGTGACAGGCGGCCCTCGACGAACTCATCCCTGAGCTCGCTGACCGCGTGCTCACGCTCCGCGTCGGAAGCTCGGAGATGCTCGGGCGTCGTGGGCGTGTCCGGCGTCGGCCCTCCCATGAATGGAGTATCAGCATCAACCGCGCTCAGGGCAAGGCCATCCCGCGGATAATCACCCCGGCGGTCAGCGGGCGGACTCGCCGGTGGTGGTCATGGCCGGGGTATCGGTGTCGGTACCGCTTGGGGTCTGCAGCGGGAAGTGGCACGCGGCCATGTGCCCGGGTCCGAACGACCGCAGCAGCGGCTCTTCCTCGGCACAGCGCTCCTGGGCGAACGGGCACCTGGTCCGGAACCGGCAGCCGGACGGCGGGTTCACCGGGCTGGGCAGCTCACCCCGGATAGCCGCGCCGCTCTTGGTTCGTTCAGCAGACGGGTCGGGCAGCGGGATGGTGGCGATGAGGCCGGCCGTGTACGGGTGGGCGGCTCGCTCGTAGATGTCCTGCCCGGAGCCCACTTCGACCAGTTTGCCGAGATACATGACGCCAATTCGTTCGGCCATGTACTTCACCACGGCCAGGTCATGCGAGATCACGACGTAGGTCAGGCCGTGCGAGGCCTGCAGCCGCTTCATCAGGTTGAGCACCTGAGCCCGGATGGACACGTCCAGGGCACTGACCGGCTCGTCGGCCACGATGAGCCGCGGGTTCAAGGTCAGCGCCCGGGCCAGGCCGATGCGCTGCCGCTGGCCGCCGGAAAATTCGTGCGGGTAGCGCTCGACCGCGTTCCGTGGCAGGCCGACCTCGCCGAGCAGCTCGAAGACCCGGTCTCGCTGCGCCCGCTTGCTGCCGAGACGCTGCACCGCGAGCGGCTCGCCGATGATGGTGCCGACCCGCATCCTCGGATCCAGGGACGAGTGCGGGTCCTGGAACATCAGCTGCAGGTCACGGCGCTTGCGGCGCAGCTCGCTGCCGCGCAGCTTGGACACGTCGACACCGCCGAGAGTGACCGCGCCCGCGGTCGGCCGCTCCAGGGCGACGATCATCTTCCCGATCGTGGTCTTGCCGCAGCCTGACTCGCCGACCAGGCCGAAGGTGGTGCCGGCGGCCACGGACAGGGAGACATCCGAGACGGCTTTGACGCTGGCCACCCGGCGCTGCAGGATCGCGCCCGAGGTGATGGGGAACTCCTTCACCAGGTTGCGGATGTCCAGCAGCGGCGCGTTGCCGTCGCTCGCGACGGCCTCAGCCTCCCGCTCGCTCACCACCAGGCGGCCATCAGCGGTCACGCTGAGACCGCTCGCGAACACCATCGGCTTGCCGGCCCCGTCCGTCTCGCCGTCGGCCTGGCCGGCGGCACCAGCCAGCGAGGCGTCGGACACGAACCCGGCGGCGTCGCCCGCGGCGGCCTCCTCCAGGCTGACCGCATCGGAGCCGGTCAGGCCGGTGCTGACGGCGTCGGGGCCGCTCTGGCCGATCACGGTCAGCGCGAGCGGCCCGTCCACCGGGTGCCAGCAGGAGAAGCGGTGCTCGAGGCTCTTGCCGGACAGCGGCGGCTCGTCGGCGCGGCACTTGTCCGTGGCCCGCGGGCACCGGGCCGCGAACCGGCAGCCCTGCGGCGGGTGAGCCAGGTCCGGTGGCAGCCCGGGGATGGCGTGCAGCGCCTTGTTGGCGTCCTGCTTGAGCTGCGGGATGGACGCGAGCAGGGCCTGGGTGTAGGGGTGGTGCATCTCGGCGAAGAGCTGACCGACCTCGGCGGTCTCCACCACCCGGCCCGCGTACATCACGTTGACCCGGTCGGCGTGGCCCGCGATCACGCCCATGTCGTGCGTGATCAGCAGCATGGCCATGCCCAGGCGGTCCTTGAGGTCCTTGAGCAGGGACAGGATCTGAGCCTGGATGGTGACGTCGAGCGCGGTCGTGGGCTCGTCGGCGATGAGCAGCTTGGGCTCGTTGGCCAGCGCCATGGCGATCATGACGCGCTGGCGCAGGCCGCCGGACAGCTGGTGCGGGTAGTCGCTGAGCCGCTCCTTGGGCCGGGGCAGGCCCACCAGGGAGAGCACCTCGACCGCGCGGTCCAGCGCTTCGGACTTGGAAGCGTCGCGGTGCAGCCGCACCGGCTCGGCGACCTGGTAGCCGATGGTCTTGGTCGGGTCGAGCGAGGTGAGCGGATCCTGGAAGATCATCGCTATCTCGTTGCCCCGCACCCGCCGGAGTTCCTCGTCCTTGAGGCCAACCAGCTCACGGCCGTCGAGCTTGACCGAGCCGCCCACGATGGACCCGCCTGGGGGCAGCAGTCCCATGATGGACAGGCCGGTCATGGACTTGCCGCAGCCGGATTCCCCGACGATGCCGAGTGTCTCCCCAGCATCGACGTACATGTCGATGTTGCCGACAGCCTGCACGACGGAGCTGGTGAGCTTGATATGCGTCGACAGGTTCTGGATATCAAGGACTGGGGCCATCTGGCCGCTACCTCTCGTCAAAGGCGTGTTTGTGATCATCCTGCCCGCGGCAGGCCGCGCTTAACGGCGTCTTAGCCGCACGTCCAGGGCGTCGCGCAGCGCGTCGCCGATGAAGTTCAGGGCCATCACGGTCAGGACGATACAGGCACCTACCGGGTAGATCAGCCACCAGTAGCCGTCCTGCAGGTACTGACTGCCATCCGAGAGCTGGTCGCCCCAGTCGACGTTGGGAAAGTGCAGCCCGAAGCCGAGAAAGCCGACGTACGACACGGCCAGGATCGCGTCCGCGACCTGGAACGTCACGTTGACGATCACCACGCCGAGGGCGTTGGGGACCAGGTGCCTGCTGATCAGGCGCCAGTTCCCCGCCCCGGCCGACCGGGCGGCGTGGACGAAGTCACGTTCTCGCAGCGAGAGCACCTCGCCGCGGATCAGCCGGGCCGGCACCTGCCAGGCG
>JBAPYC010000296.1:0-2734 GCA_049284535.1 Streptosporangiaceae bacterium | reverse complement strand
GCAGCGCGGTCACGATGGCGTAGGACACGGTGCGGGAGATCACCCGGTCGATGTCGTACAGCCGGTACTTCAGCACCGCCACCACACAGGCCACCGGGATGCCGACCACCGGCGTCAGCACCATCACGGCCCACAGCGCGGCGCCGACGGCGGGGCTGCCACCCCCCAGCCCGAGCGCCGCCCCC
This sequence comes from Streptosporangiaceae bacterium, assembly GCA_049284535.1. GTDB lineage: Bacteria > Actinomycetota > Actinomycetes > Streptosporangiales > Streptosporangiaceae > Palsa-504. The sequence continues at coordinate 2,549 of JBAPYC010000296.1, read as the reverse complement.
GTGACCAGCACCAGCACCCAGAAGAGGGTGAGGAGGCCGACGTAGCCGAGCCAGGCCAGCTGCTTGCGTCGCTCGGGGCCGGCCCCGCGCCGCCGGACGAACACCGAGGCGACGACCAGCGCGGCGACCACGATAGCGGCGACCGCGACTCCGGCGACGAAGCCGCTGAACCACCCGTGCCGGGGGAAGAGGCCCAGCGGGTTCAGGTAGCTGGCCCCGGGATCGTCCAGGACGTCGGTCAGTCCGCCGCTGACGTACGTGCCCGCCTGCATCTGGCTCACCACGGTGGCGGCCATGATGACCAGGATTCCTGTGCGCACCGGACGCCAGCGGCGTGACGGCAGCCGCCCGTCCGGGAACAGCAGGACCAAGAAGAGCAAGAGGTACACCGCCAGGGTGGCCGCGACGATGGAGAACCAGCCCACCAGCCGCGCCGCGGGCAGCGAGCCCGGTACCGTGACCAGCCCGTAGAGGGGATACTGTTCGGTCAGCATCTCGGTGGCCAGCGCCAGGCCAACCAGGGCCAGCAGCAAGCCGATGCCGTTACCCGGCCGGCGGGCCATGATCAGGTGCCCAGTCCCCGCGTAGAGCACGATGGCCGCGGCTAGCACGGCCTCGAAGCCCAGCTTGCTCGCGTCGATCCACTTAGCGTCCAGGCTGAGCAAAGTCAGCGCCGTCGCCAGGACGAGCGCGGTCAGCCCGGCCAGCGCCCAGGAAGCGGCACGGTGTCTCATGGCGCCACCGCACGGCGGGAGCGTTCCGGCAGCGTTACGGCGTGACTTCCGCTTCTACATAAGGAGGTGATATAAATTCCTTATGGAAATTTCGGGCAGGCCGGAGGGACAGACGCTGGCGGCCGGGATAGCGGCCGGGATGGAGCGGCTGGTCCGGCTGTTCCGGTCCATCAACACGGCCGACGGGCTGTCCCTGACCGCGGCCGCGACCCTGGCCACGCTGGAACGGTCCGGGCCGAGCCGGCTGACCTCGCTCGCCGTCAGGGAGGGCGTGACCCAGCCGGCCATGACCCAGCTGATCGTCCGGCTGCAGGACTCCGGGCTGGTGGACCGGTCCGCTGACCCGAGCGACGGGCGGGTGGTCCAGGTCCGGATTACCGACGAGGGCCGGGCCCTGCTGGCCCGGCGGCGGGCGGCCCGGGCCGGACGGCTGGCCCTGATCCTGGACCAGCTCAGCCCGGGCGAACTGGCCGCGCTGGAGGCGGCGCTGCCGGCCATCGACGCCCTGGTCAACGCCCGGGGCGCGGAGCCGCTGACGGCACCAGCACCGGCGTAGGCGAAAGCTGGGACCGGTTAACGCGATGACGCAGGACACGATGATTGGAGTACGTCGTTGAGTGGCACCCATACGGGCCCGGTGGCGAGCCCGTTCAAGCAGCCGAAGGCGGTCTTCGCGGTCGCGTTCGCCTGCGTCGTGTCGTTCATGGGTATCGGCCTGGTGGACCCCATCCTGCCGGCCATCTCACACGAACTGAAGGCCTCGCCGAGCGAGGTCACGCTGCTGTTCACCAGTTACCTGGTGGTCACGGCGGTGGCCATGCTGATCACCAACTGGGTCTCGAGCCGGATCGGCGCCAAGAAGACGCTGATCGCGGGCCTGATCCTGATCGTGGTGTTCAGCTTCGCGGCCGGGGCCTCCCCCAGCATCAACGCCATCATCGGATTCCGGGCCGGCTGGGGCGTGGGCAACGCGCTGTTCATCGCGACCTCGCTGGCGGTCATCGTGGCCTCGGCCAGCGGCGGCTTCGCCGGGGCCATCGTGCTGTACGAGACCGCGCTCGGCGTCGGCATCGCCATCGGCCCGCTGCTCGGCGGCACGCTGGGCGAGATCAGCTGGCGGGGCCCGTTCTTCGGCGTGTCCGTCCTGATGGCGATCGCGCTGATCGCCACCGTGGTGCTGGTCGAGCCGATACCGAAACCGGCGCATAAGACCGGGCTGTCGGCGCCGCTGCGCGCGCTGAAGCACCGCGGGCTGCTCACCATGTCGCTGACCGCACTCTGCTACAACTGGGGCTTCTTCACCGTCCTGGGTTACGCGCCGTTCCCGATGAACCTGAGCCCGATCCAGCTGGGCCTGGTCTTCTTCGGCTGGGGCATCTTCGTGGCCCTCTTCGCCGTGTTCGGCGCGCCCCGGCTGCAGGCCAGGCTGGGCATCGCCAGGACCATGTACGCCAACCTGGCCCTGTTCGCGGTGGTGATCCTGGTCATCGCCATCTGGACCACGGACCGTGCGGTGCTGATCCCGGCGGTGATCATCTCCGGGATCTTCATCGGCGTGAACAACACGGTCACCACGCAGGCCGTGATGACCGTCTCCCCGGTGGAGAAGCCGGTGGCCTCGGCCGCCTACAGCTTCGTCCGGTTCATCGGCGGCGGCCTCGCCCCCTACGTCGCCGGGCGGCTGGTGCTGGCGGTCGACATCCACTTCCCGTTCTACCTCGCGGCCGGCGCCGTGGTGCTCGGCATGGCGATCCTGGCTACCGCGCACCGGCTGCTCACCGAGGCCGAGCGGGTCCAGGCCGAGCAGGTCGTCGC
>JBAPYC010000295.1:0-11935 GCA_049284535.1 Streptosporangiaceae bacterium | reverse complement strand
CCGCCCTGGTCGTGACGTGCGGCGCCGCCCTGGTCCAGGGCGTGGGCCGTGCCGACGCCATCGGCGTGGCCTGGGCCGTCGTGGTCTTCGGCTGCGAGGCCGGGTTCACCCTGCTGGCCATCCCGGTGCTGGGCCGGCATGGCCCGTGGGGCGTCTCGGTGCACGCCACCTGGCTGGCCACGGCGGTGTTCGCGCTGATCGGCGTGGTGCACGAGGGACCAGCCGCGGCGGCCCGCCTGACCCGTGCCGACTGGCTGGCTGTCGCCTACCTCGCAGTGGCAGTGACCGCGGTGGCCTTCGTGCTGTGGTATTCCAGCGTCACCCGGCTGGGCGCGAGCCGGGCCGGGCTGCTCACCGGGATCGCTCCAGTCGCCGCAGCCGCGAGCGGTGTGCTCCTCGGCGCCCCGGCACCCCGGCCGCTGGTCTGGGCGGGCATCGCGGTCGTCGCGGCCGGCCTCACGCTGGGCCTCCGGAAAGGACGCTAAGGCCATGTACTTCCAGCACGCGCCCGCCATCTGGCGCGACTTCCCGGCGCTGGTTCCCGGTGTCCTGTACGCCGAGGGAATCACCGCGGACGTCACGGTGGACACCGCCCGGTTCGAGACCCTGGCCAAGGATCGCCTGGCCGAGCGCCCGGAAAGCGAATTCCCCGAGATCCAGGCCTGGCGGCGGGCCTTCGCCGCCATGGGCCTCAAGCCGACCCAGTACCGCTGCGCCGCCGAGTCACTGCTGCGCCGCTTCCGCAAGGAGGGCGGCCTGCCCCGGCTGCATCCCCTGGTCGACCTGTGCAACGCGGTCTCGCTGGCCTGGGCCATCCCGGTCGCCGCGCTCGACGCCGACCAGATCGCCTGGCCGCTTGAGGTGCGGTACGCGGCCGGCGATGAGGACTACCTGACGTTCGGCGGGGAAACCGAGCACCCCGCTCCCGGCGAGGTGATCTTCGCCGACCAGGCGAACCAGGCTCACGCCCGGCGCTGGACGAACCGCCAGAGCGGCCGCTCCGCGGTCAGCCCGGACACCCGCCGGGTGCTGATCGTGGCCGAGGCCCTGCACGCTCAGGCCGCCCGCGACATCCCCGCCCTAGCCGGGACCCTCACCGCCGAGCTCCAAGCGCATTGGTCCATCACTGCGCCGACCGCCGTGCTCACCCCGTCCTCGCCCCGGTTCACTCTCCCCACCTGAGCCGCGGGCCACCGCCTCGGCCCACGCGAGGATTCAATGAATGTGGCGTTCTGCAGAAGCTATTGCGTAGAGATCCGCATTCTTTGAATCGCGCTCCGCTCCCCGGCCTGAGCCCCGCCCACAGCCGGGGTTGCCACGATCCGCTCCCGGCGTGTTTACCCGGCGTTGCCGCATCCTTGAAAATCCCGCCGGGTGCAACCTTCTCATCTGCACCAACGCCAGCGAAAAGTCGGTGATTTGCGATGCTGAACACCTCTGATCGCCGACAAATCGTCCGCGGTCGCCGATCGTTCGGCAGTTAGGGGTGCTATAACGACCGCAACTGCCGAACGATCTTGCTACCTGTTACCCATGGGACCGAAGAGACACAGTATGCGAGGCCGGCCTTTGAGGCAGCGCCTGCACCCGCCTTCTAAACCCTTGCACCACGCCACCAGCCGGTCGTCGGCGACCGAGAACCCCCAGCCGGCCGGCGACCGCGCCCCCCGGCCCGAACGGCACGTGTACTATCGCATCTGTGAAAACGCAGTATTGGCGCTTTACCCTGGCTCCGGGTGGAGCCAGGCGTGCTTGCCTGCGCTTATCACCGCCTGGAGCCAGTCAGACAGAACAGTTTCTGTCGCCAAGGGGTGAGCTGGCTGCCGGGGTCCGGGCCGCGGCCCGCCCGGGAGGAGAAAACACCTGATGTCCCGCACCAGGGATACCCGCATCATCGGCTACGCACCGCTGCTGGCGCCGGCTGCGTTGCTCGACGAGCAGCCGCTGAGCGACGAGGCAGCGGCGACGGTGGAGGACAGCCGGGACGAGGTCCGCGCCGTGCTGGACGGGACCGATGACCGCCTGCTGGTGATCGCCGGGCCTTGCTCGGTGCACGACCCGGTGGCCGCGCTGGAGTACGCGGGCCTGCTCAAGGAGGTCCGGGAGGCGACCCACGACGAGCTGCTCGTCGTGATGCGGGTGTACTTCGAGAAGCCGCGGACGGTGACCGGCTGGAAGGGCCTGATTAACGACCCGGGCATGGACGGCGGGCACGATGTGCACCGCGGCCTGCGGGCGGCCCGCAAGCTGCTGCTCGACATCGTGGCGCTCGGCCTGCCGGTGGGCTGCGAATGGCTGGACCCGATCACCCCGCAGTACATCGCGGACACGGTGACCTGGGGCGCGATCGGCGCACGGACCACGGAGAGCCAGGTCCACCGCCAGCTCGCCTCCGGCCTGTCCATGCCGGTCGGGTTCAAGAACGGCACCGACGGCGACGTCCAGGTGGCGGTGGACGCCTGCCGGGCCTCGGCCACCGGGCACACATTCTTCGGCGTCACCCAGTTCGGCGCGGCCGCCGTCGTTCACACCGCGGGCAACCCGGACACGCATGTGATCCTGCGCGGCGGCCGGACCGGGCCGAACTACGAGGCCAGCCACGTGACCAAGGCGCTGGACCTGATCGAGGCGGCCGGGCTGCCGCGGCGGCTGATGGTGGACGCGAGCCACGGCAACAGCGGCAAGGACCACCGCCGCCAGACGGTTGTGGCCGACGCCATCGCCGAGCAGCTGGCGGCGGGGGAGCGCGGCCTGACCGGCGTGATGCTGGAAAGCTTCCTGGCCGAAGGCAAGCAGAAGCCAGGCCCGCCCGACACGCTCACCTACGGGCAGAGCGTCACCGACGCCTGCATGGACTTCGGCACCACGGCTAAGGTGCTGCAGACCCTGGCCGGCGCCGTCCGGTCCCGCCGCACCTTTTAACCGAACGGGCGGGGGGTGCACGCCCCCCGCCACGTCCTACTCCGCCGACGGCAGCCGGGTGAGGGCGTCGTCGATGCGCTCCTGCGTGAGGTCGTAGTCGACCATCTCACCGGACAGGTACCGCTGGTAGGCGGCCATGTCGAAGTGCCCGTGCCCGCACAGTGCGGTCAGCAGCACCTTGGGCTCGCCGGATTCGGCGCAGCGCTTGGCCTCCTCGATGACGGCCGCGATCGCGTGCGACGGCTCCGGCGCCGGGATGATCCCCTCGGCCCGGGCGAAGGTCACGGCCGCGGCGAAGCATTCGCGCTGCGGCTTGGCCACCGCCTCGAACAGGCCGAGCTCGTACATGTGCGACAGCAGCGGCGACATGCCGTGGTAGCGCAGGCCGCCGGCGTGCACCGGGTCCGGGATGAAGTCGTGCCCGAGCGTGTGCATCTTCATCAGCGGGGTGAAGCCGGCCGTGTCGCCGAAGTCGTAGGCGTACCTGCCCCGGGTAAACGACGGGCAGGCCGACGGCTCGACCGCGCGGATGACCGGGTTGGCCCGCCCGGCCAGCTTCTCCCGCAGGAACGGGAAGAACAGCCCGGCGAAGTTGGAGCCGCCGCCGGTGCAGCCGACGATGAGGTCGGGCAGGGACTCACCCGCGGCGGCGAACTGCTTGAGCGCTTCCTCGCCGATCACGGTCTGGTGCAGCAGCACGTGGTTCAGCACGCTGCCCAGGGCGTACCGCGTATCGGCGCTCCCGCCGGCCGCCTCGACCGCTTCGCTGATCGCGATGCCCAGGCTGCCGGGGGAGTCCGGTTCGGCGGCGAGGATGTCAGCGCCGGCCTTGGTCGTCCGCGACGGGCTGGCGTGCACGGTCGCGCCCCAGGTCTCCATCATCGTGCGCCGGTAGGGCTTCTGGTCATAGGAGGCCCGGACCATCAAGACCTCGCAGTCGATGCCGAACTGGGCGGTCGCGAAGGCCAGCGCGCTGCCCCACTGGCCGGCGCCGGTCTCGGTGGTGAGCCGCTTGGTCCCCTCGGCCGCGTTGTAGTACGCCTGCGGCACCGCCGTGTTCGGCTTGTGCGACCCGGCCGGCGACACGCCCTCGTACTTGTAGTAGATGCGGGCCGGGGTGTTCAGCGCCTTCTCCAGCCGGTGCGCGCGGAACAGCGGCGTGGGCCGCCACAGCCGGTAGACGTCCAGCACCGCTTCCGGGATGTCGATGTAGGAGTCGGTGGCCACTTCCTGGCGGATGAGCTCCATCGGGAACAGCGGCGCCAGGTCCTCCGGCCCGACCGGCTGCTTGGTGCCCGGGTGCAGCGGCGGGGGCATCGGCGCGGGCAGGTCGGGGGCCACGTTGTACCACCGGCGGGGGATCTCGGACTCATCCAGGATGATCTTGGTGCGTTCGGTCACGACAACCTCCGCGTGCGGCCTGAAATTCTTTTTCCGAACCCTACCCCGCCTGCCGCACCCGCAGGCCGGCGGCCACGAGCGCGGGCGATGGCGTCCTAGTCCTGGTCCTCCTGCCGCGCCGCGGCCACGCTGGCCTCGTCGGCGCCGAGGCCAGTCAGCAGGGTCCGCATCAGGCCGCCGAACGCCTCCCCGGCGTCCGGGCCCCCAAGGTCGCCTGGAGCCGAGCCGTGGGCCAGTTCCAGGGACACGGCGCCGTGGGACGCGGCCCACAACCGCCAGGCGCCCTGCTGGGGGTCGCAGCGGAGAAGCCCAGCCTCAACACACCGGCTTACCGCAGCCACGAGGATTTCGAAGGTCCCAAGGGCCAGCCGGACGTCCTCGGGCCCGGGATCGAACAGGGCGCTGTCCCGCCCGAACATCACCGTGTACAGGTCCGGCTCGGCCAGGGCAAAGGCCCGGTAGGCCGACCCGAGCCTGACCAGGGCAGCTAGCGGGTCGGCCCCGGCGGCCTCGCCCAGCAGGCGGTCGCGGAACCGGCTGAACGCCTCGCGGAACAGCGCCCGCATCAGCTGCGGCTTGCCGCCGTACCAGGTGTAGACGGCCATGGTGGAGGTGCCCGCGGCCGTGGCCACGCGCCGGACGCTGACGGCCCGGTGGCCCTCCTCGGCCAGGATCCGGGCGGCCGCGTCCAGCAGGACCCGGCGCTTGCCGTCCGCCGTCCCGCCGTCCGCCGTTTCACCTGCTGGTACCCCGCCGTCTGCCGCGGCGGCCGCCCGGGATTGTTCGACGTTCACCCTTGACATGATGCCATAACGCCGTTATATGTTGGAATAACGCCGTTATACCTGGGTCGGGTGCGTCCCGGGAAAGGTTGGATCATGACCGCCACATCTCCCCGTGCCAGCGAGAATCCCTACCTGGCCGGCAACTACGCGCCGGTGAAGGATGAGGTCACGGCCACCGATCTCCCCGTGACCGGCCACCTGCCCCCCGAGCTGTCCGGCCGGTACGTACGTAACGGCCCTAACCCGGCGGAGGCGCCCGAGCCGGAGTTCTACCACTGGTTCGTCGGGGACGGCATGGTGCACGGCATCCGCATCCGGGACGGCCGCGCCGCCTGGTACCGGAACCGCTGGGTGCGCTCAGCGCACGTGGCGAAGACCCTCGGCGAGGAGCCGAAGGGCGGCCCGGTGCATGCCGGCATGGACGCGGCCCCGAACACCAACGTGATCGGTCACGCCGGCCGCACCCTGGCCATCGTCGAGGCCGGGGCCCTGCCGTACGAGCTGACCTACGAGCTGGACACCGTGGGCCCGTACGACTTCGGCGGGACGCTGCCCGGCGGCTACACCGCCCACCCCAAGCGCGACCCGGTGACCGGCGAACTGCACGCCGTCTCTTACTTCTGGGGCTGGGGCAACAAGGTGCAGTACAGCGTGATCGGCACCGGCGGCCACGTGCGGAAGACGGTGGACGTCGAGGTGGGCGGCCCGGTGAGCGTGCACGACATGTCGCTGACGCAAGCGTACGCGGTGATCTACGACCTGCCGGTGGTGTTCAGCATGGAGGCGGCGGCGTCCGGTGCCCGGTTCCCCTACCGCTGGGACCCCTCCTATCACTCCCGGCTTGGCCTGCTGCCGCGCGAGGGGATCGCCGCCGACGTCCGCTGGTTCGACATCGAGCCCTGCTACGTGTTCCACCCGCTGAACGCCTTCGACGACGGCGACGACGTGGTGCTGGATGTGATCCGGCACCCCCGGATGTTCGCCACCCAGACTCTCGGCCCGGATGAGGGCCCGGCCGCCCTCGAGCGGTGGACGGTGCAGGTGAATTCGGGCAAGGTCCGCGAAGAGCGCCTCGATGACCGGGGCCAGGAGTTCCCCCGGATCGACGAGCGGCTGGTGGGGCGGCGGCACCGGTTCGGCTATACGGCGGGCTTCCTGAGCGGGGAGGTCTCGCTCATGAAGCACGACTTCAGCCGCGGCACGAGCCAGACGCGCCTCCTCCACGGCGCCGGCGGGTTCTCCGAGCCCGTGTTCGTGCCCCGGCGCGCGGACGCAGCCGAAGACGACGGCTGGGTGCTGTCCCTCGTCTATGACGCCAGCCGCGACACCAGCGACCTGCTCGTGCTGGAGGCCGGCGACCTCACCGGGGAGCCGGCCGCGGTCGTCCATCTGCCCCAGCGCGTCCCGTTCGGCTTCCACGGGAACTGGATCCCGGACGAGAGCTGACCACCCGGACGAGGGCTGACCACCCGGACGAGAGCTGACCACCCCGGACGTCACTGGCGCCCGCTGGATGACGTGACGATCTTGACCGCGGGCGCCGAGGGTAGCTAAAGATGAGGCTGCTGTGCGGTGCGATGGCTCGCGAGGACATGGGGATGGCGATGCGCTGGTCTGAGATCTCGGCCCGGCAGCCCGCCTTGGGTGCGATCGCGGAGCGGCTCCTGATCGAGCCGGGAGTACTGCTGGCCGGGACGATCCGCCGCGACGGCACGGCCCGGATCAGCGGCGTGGAGCCACTGGTCCTCGATGGCGAGCTGTGGCTGTCGATGATGAGCGGCTCAGCCAAGAGCCGGGACCTCGGCCGCGATCCGCGGATCGTGCTGAACAGCGTGATCACCAGCCCGAACCCCCCGGCCGAGATCAAGGTCCGCGGCACGGTGCGGCCGGTGACCGCACAAGAGCGGCAGGAACGGTACGCCGCCGCGGTCCGGGATCAGATCGGCTGGCAGCCGGTGGTGGGACAGTTCACGCTGTTCATCGTCGAGGTGGGCGATATCACCTACATCGGATCCGAACCTGAGACCGGCGCCCAGCACGTCGCCCAGTGGCCGCCCGGCAAGGAGTACATCCGCCCCCAGCTCACCCCGACCAGCCTGGCGCCACCCCAGCCAGTATCAAGGCTGCTGGCCCCGGACCCCTAGCGCCCAACATCATGGATCAAACGGCACCCCCACCATGACCGGCACCGCAACCATGACCGGCACCGCCACCATGACCGGCACCGCCACCATGACCGTCACCGCAACCATGATCATGGGTCAGCGTGCCCGGAAAACCGGGAAAAGCGACCCATGATTAAGGAAACGACACCAAACCGCCCGCGAAAGTGGCTCCGAGATCGCGCCGCCGGATCGCCTTCCGGGTCAGCTGGCGTTACGCCGGCTGTGGCTGACGACTGCTGAGCAGCTTGCCTAGCAGGGAGTGCAGCTGCTGCCGCTCCGCGGCATCAAGACCGGCCAGCAGCTCGTCCTGGACGGCGTCCGCGTGCTGCTGGAGTTCCTCGAGGTTCTGCCGGCCTGTGGCGGTGAGCGTGACGACATTGCGGCGCCGGTCGGCAGGGTCGGCCTGCCGGTCGACCTGGCGGCCGCTCTCGAGGCGGTTGAGGATGCCGTTGACGTCGTTGCGGTCAAGGCCGAGACGGCGCCCGATTTCGGCCTGGCTGAGCGCCCCGTACTCCTCCAGTGCGGCCAGGACAGCGAAGTCGCCGCGAGCGCCCAGCGGCATCCGCCGCGCGGTCAGCCGGGCCCCGAGCGTCGAGATCTTGCTTGCCTGCCAGCTGACGAGCCCACGCAGCCGGGCCGGAGGCTGCAGCGGGCTGCCCATGTCCGTCATCCCGCCATCTTAGCCGTTGGACATCCCAACGATCGTCGCATAGTGTTGGGCTAACCAACGTTGGACAAGCCAACGTAATGCAGGATCAGCGGCGGACCACCGCCCAGCGGCCCCGCACGCTTCCAAGGAGCGATCATGACCAGCAGCAATGACTTTCCCGGTCTTCCCGGCCTACCCGGTCGCCGGGTTCTCGTCCCGGGTGGCACGGGCGGCGTGGGTGAGGGTGTCGTCCGCGCCTATCTCGCCGCGGGCGCGGACGTCGTCGTCCCGACCCGCTCCCAGGAGCGGGCGGCAGAGTTCCAGCGTGTGCTCGGTGAGGCGGCGACCGGCCACCTGCACCTCGTCGTGCACGACTACACGACGTTCGCGGCGGCCGAGCAGTTGGCCGGCGAGATGGAGCGCAGGCTCGGCGGGGTCGATGATGTGGTGGTCCCGGTCGGCGGGTTCTGGGGTGGCAAGCGACTGACGGAGATCGGCGAGGCCGACTGGCAGAGCGCCTTCACCGGCCTCGCCACCGCGCACGCGGCCGTCATGCGCGCCTTCCTGCCCAGGCTGAATACCGGCGGTGCCTACCTGCTGACCGTCGGGATGTCTGCGCTCATACCGGTACCCGGCAGCGGCCTGGTCAGCATGGAGCAGGCCGCCCTGCTGATGATGCAGCGGGTCCTGGCGGCCGAACTAGCCGAGCAGCGGCGGGTCTTCGCCCTGGTCCTCGGGCCGGTAGCGACCCGCTCCGCTAGCACCGCCGATCCGGACTGGGTGACCGCCGGCCAGGTTGGTGCGGTCGCCGTCGCCGCCTCAGCCGCATCCGCAGTGAACAGCCGGGAGATCCGGCTGAGCACCCAGGCCGAGGTCGGCGAGGCGCTGGCCCTGTTCCAGGCCGCCCCGGGGGCCGGCGCCCCGCAGACGGCGGCCCGATCCGCGCCCTAGCGATCCTTGGTCTCTAGCTTCTGGTACGGCGGCCGCCAATTGGGCTATGGCCTGCTGGGATGCGGGATTCGCGGTGCACGAGCGGGGTGCCGAAGCGGAACTGGCGGACGATCGCCTGGCATGCCTGGACTTGTCGCCGGGCCGGACGTAGCGGCTGCTGAAGCGTGGATCGCCCCGGCGCGGATGGAGCGGGGCATTATGACCAGATGGGCGTAGAGCTGGTCGAGGCGCTCGACGACGACCGGACCGTCATCCGGCGGCTGCTTCAGCTATATCACTACGATTTCTCCGAGTTTGATGGCAGTGACGTCAATCTGCATGGGGAGTACCTGCACAGGTACTTCGATGAGTACTGGACCGACTCGGACCGCAAGGCGTTCCTGTTCCGGGTAGAGGGTGCGCTGGCCGGCTTTGCGCTGGTCTTTACCGGGGAACCGCATGACATCGCCGAATTCTTTGTGATGCGCAAGTACCGGGGCCGCGGAGTCGGGGCGCAGGCTGCCGCGTCCTTGTTCGGTCAGTTTCCGGGACGCTGGAACGTCCGGCAGCAGCTGACGAACCCTGCCGCGACGGCCTTCTGGCGTAAAGCGATTCGCTACCCGTTTCAGGAGCATGAGGAAGGCACGGAAATCGTGCAGTCGTTCATTGCGGGCTTGTAGCGGCTGCCCCGCTGCGGCAGCCGGCGACCGGCATGTGATCTGGACGGCGCCGGTCATTGCCGGTACGTGAGCGTAGCCGCCTGACGATCGTGAGGCGACTACTCGCAGGCGCCCTTCACCGCCCGGACACGCCAGGCCAGGCGTCCGTTCGTCGGCGTAAAACCCGGTTTGGGCCAACGGCCCGTCAGCACTTGGGTCAGCGGCGGGCTATGCCGCGCCAGACATGCTTGAACGGCTCACCCGTCTTGCGATGCGGAACCGGGACCGGGACCAGCTGCACCTGCTGCCAGCCTGCCAGGAGCTCGCGCAGGTAGGCCTCGGAGAAGAAATGCACGGTCTGGCCCGACTCCTCGGCCACGTAATCCGGCTCAAGCTCGCGCGCGGGCAGCCCGCGGGCCCGCAACGGCCGGTCCTCCAGCGAGTTGACATGGAACACGAACAGCCCGCCCGCGCGGACGAGCCGCCCGACCTGCCCGAACACCGCACGGGTCACACCGTCGGGAAACATGTGCACAGCGACGTTGGACATGGCCGCGTCGAAGCTCCCGTCGGGGAAGGGAAGCCGCCGGGTCATGTCGGCCACCAGGAACCTGGCCAGCGACCCGAACCTGGCCTGCGCCTGCCCGATGGCCTCCCCTGACAGATCGACCGCCGTGACCGAGTAACCCTCGCCGGCCAGCCGCGCCGCGTCGCTGCCGGTTCCGCATCCAAGCTCAAGGACGGTGCGCACGCCCGCCTGCCGCAGCGGGACCAGGAACGGCCTGGTCCACAACCCTGCCCAGTCCAGGTCATCGCCAGACTCTAGCCGCTGCCGGAAGAACTGATCCCAGAACTCAGCACCTGCATAGACCACACGGCCACGCTATGCCGGACACGCCCCCGAACCGGTCCCTGTTCGCCGCGGGCGCCAACTAACTTGGCCCGGGTCAGGATGACCCGCGCCCATAAGGTGCACTGGAACCCAGCCCGTCGCCGACGGGAAACCCCAGCTCACAGCCACGGGAAAGTTACCGTACCGCCCAGATGCCATCAGCGCTGAACAGCGGAGGTTAACTCGCGACGACGCCACCAAGCCCGATCCCGCTGGTTGCCCAGCGAACACGGATAAACCGCGAATACGCACTGGTCAGCTGGCAATTGGCAGCCGCCGTGCTAGGCCACGAGGGTCTTGACCGCCGAGGTCAGGTCGGACATAGCCTTCTTCGCGTCCGCGAAGTACATGCTGGTCTTGGGGTCGAAGTACAGCTCGTTCTCCATGCCGGCGTAGCCGGTCCCCATCGAGCGCTTGACCACGATGATCGACTTGGCCTGATCGACGTCCAGGATCGGCATGCCGGAGATGTCATTGCCCGGCCTGCGCGCGGCCGGGTTGGTGACGTCGTTGGCCCCGATGACCAGCGCCACGTCGGCCCGCCCGAACTCCGGGTTGATCTCCTCCATCTCCCGGAGCTGCGGGTACGGCACGTTCGCCTCGGCCAGCAGCACGTTCATGTGACCGGGCATCCGGCCCGCTACCGGATGGATGGCGTAGCTGACCTCGATGCCCCGCTCTTCCAGGGTCTTGGCCAGTTCGGCCACGCCGTGCTGGGCTTGCGCCGCGGCCAGGCCGTACCCGGGCACGATGATGACCTTGGCCGCGTAGGCGAGCTGGATGGCGGCGTCGTCGGCGGCGATCGAGCGGACCTGGGCGTCTGGACCCGCCTCCAGCGCGATCGCGGTGTCGCCGGTGCCGAACCCGCCCAGGATGATGTTGGCCAGCGACCGGTTCATCGCGTCCGCCATGAGCTTGGTCAGGATGCTTCCGGACGCGCCCACCAGCGCTCCCGCCACGATCAGCGCCCAGTTCTGGATGACGAACCCGGCCATCGCCACCGCGGTGCCGGTGAACGCGTTCAGCAGCGAGATGACCACCGGCATGTCCGCGCCGCCGATCGGCAGCACCATCATCACGCCGAACGCTAGCGAGGCCAGCACCACGATGAGCAGCGCGGGCAGGCTGGGCGTGCTGAACATGTACGCGGCCGTGCCGATGGCGACGACCGCCAGGCCCAGGTTGACCAGGCGGGAGCCCTTGAAGATGATCGGCTGGCCCGGGATCACTCCCTGCAGCTTGCCGGCCGCGATGATCGACCCGGAGAACGTCACCGAGCCGATGAGCACGTCGAGGACGGTGAACACCGAGGTGGTACCGAGCACGCCGGTGACGCGAGACTCGGCCTCGTAGTAGCCGTAGACCGCCACCAGCGCCGCGGCGCCGCCGCCGACCGCGTTGAAGGCGGACACCAGCTGCGGCATCGCCGTCATCTGCACCGTACGGGCGGCCCACAGGCCGACCGCGGAGCCCAGCAGCGGCCCGACGATTATCACGACCCAGCCGGTCGCGGTGACCGTGCCCGAGTGGAT
>JBAPYC010000294.1:0-9187 GCA_049284535.1 Streptosporangiaceae bacterium | reverse complement strand
GCGCAGCAGGCCACCCATGTTGTTCACGACGACCTAGCCTGAGGTTAGGCCGATGGCTGTTTCACCGGCGGGCTCGCCCGAAGGGCGAATTCCGCCGGCGCCATGCGAGCGGCTCGCTGCTGTACGCTGCCCTCCGGGCGGGTGCCGCCCCGGGATGCAGACGCGGTCCCGGCATCTGGGCTTGATTTTGCGGTACGCAAATGGGCGGCCCGTGGACAGCCAGGACGCAGCGGTGGCGCCTGTGATGAGCGCAGTCAGCTGTCCCGCACGACGCGAAGCTGATCGCTGTTGGGAAGATCAGGTGCGTAGCGTGTGGCTAGGTGGCACCTGGTACTGGTTCCGGTAGGCGGCGGCGAAGCTGGCGGGGCTGGTCCAGCCCCAGCGGCGGGCGATCCGGGCGACGGTAGCGCCCGCGGTGGGATCGGCGGCTTGTAGTTGGCGGTGCGCGCGTTCCAACCGGAGCCGGCGCAGATAACCGGTGATGGTGGTGCCGTAGTGACGGCGAAATGCGTACTGCAGGGCCCGCGGGGTCACGCCCGCGGCCGCAGCGATCTCGGTGACGGTGATGGGCCGCTCAGCATGAGCGTCAATGAACGCCGCCGCGCGACGCACCGTGACCGGCGGCACGTGTCCCGGATCCGGGATGTGGGCGGAGCTCATGGTGGTGTTCGGGAAAGTTCCCAGCAGCACGGCGGCGGCCAGCCGGGCCATTTCCTGCGCCATGATTGGACTGATCTGCGTGATCCCGGAGCCGAGCAGCTGCCGGCAAGCGAACGCCACCGTCTGCGACCACGATGCGCGGGCCGGGGCAGAAACCGGGGCGATGGACTCGAACCGCAGATCCGCGGCGGACAAGCCCGTGTATTCCTCGGCTAGGTCGCTTACCACCGAGCGCGAAATCCGGAGCAGCGCGAACGCGCAGTCGTGCATGTCTGCCGAGTAGGGCAGGTCGGTAGGATCCAGGAGCACATCGCCGCGAACAAAGCGCACTTCTTCCCGATCCGTGGCTAGGATGCCGTTTCCGCCCAGGGTGACCAATCCGAAGAAATCATCGGGCGGGCTGACGCGAGCGTAGTAGTCAAAGCCCTTATAACGGACGACAGAAGCCTCCAGGGGGCCTGCGGTCGCCGAGTGCGCGCCCGCGTCGACCTGCGCCGGCTCGGCGCAGCGGAACCTCGGCCGGTGCTCGACAAACTGCCGGTTGATCAGGTCCGCGATCGCGTGCATGTCACGCGTGGCCATATCAGTGCGCTGCACCGGCACCGCCCTGGCCTCCGTTGCCCTGCCTGCCACTCGGCACCTCCGGCATCGCTCGCTCTGAGCACGCGATCAGGCACACTGCCCCTTTATCAGGGTACGAAGTTCCTGTCTGTCAGGCGAAACCGTACGCAAGCCAAACTTGCTGAGCCGCACCCGGCAGTCAGTAATAGGCAGATGAGCCCAGCCGAGCCGCCACGCCCAGAACCCGATTCTGCCAGTTTTGGCAGCTATGTCCGGGATGTAGACCGGAGTTGGCCGTTGGCTATCAGCCTCCTCGCCGTCTGGCGAGCGACCGATAAAGCGCATTGGCGGCCTAACGGGGCCCAGCGGATCGCCGAAATCGCCGCGGCAGGCGGCCCGGCCGCGGTGGAACAGGCCGCGCTTGGCCTGGCCGAGTTTGCTGGCATGTTCCTGGAAATGTACGCGAAGCGCATGAACGCATCGCCTGACGAAGTGCTTCAGTATGCCGTCGCACTAGCCATGCCGGTCGCGGCCGCTGAGTGATCACGGCTCCGCAGGAACTGCTGCCGGCCCCCTGGCCGCGGTGGTCGACTAACCGCTGGCCTGTCCTCCCGCCAGCCGTAATTCGTGCGGCCGATCCTCAGGCATGTCATTTACACCGCTGGTCAGGTCACCAGATGCCATCGATGATGGCGACCTGGCCGGGTGGGGTCGGGGAGTAAGCCGGCAAGGGCGTGAACCGCCCGCTGTCAAGGTCCAGCCAGCCGAACTGGATGCACTGAACGAGGGCGTACCGGCCGCCCGGGGCGAGCGACAGCGCCTGGCCGCTGCCGCTCAGCATGCCCTGGGTAGTCGCGTTAGCACGCGCGGTCTCGGCGCGCAGCACGCGGACTGGCCCGCTGCCCGCCGTCGGCACCTCGGAGATCTGCACGACAACGGTGCCACGGCTGTCGCGGGAAGTGGCTACCAGGACGTCACGGCTGTCGGGGGTGATCAGCACGCTGTTGATGGTGCCGTTGACCGCCTTGTTCGGCATGATCGTCCGCGCATCCGCCAGGTCGTCGCCGGGGGCTTCGGTATCGAGCAGCCGGACTCCCTCCATCGTCAGGGCGTCGTTGGAGATGCTCTTGGCTTGCTGCCAGGTGAACGCGATCATCCGGTTGCCGTCGGCCCAGGACGGCTGGCCCGGTTGGTACCAGTGGCCCTGCTGCATGCCGGCGGTCCAGGTCCGGACTGCTCCGGTGACCAGGTTGATGACTTCGACCGCGCCGACCTCGGCGGCCGCCGGGCCGTCCTGGCGACCACCTGCGCCGTACGATGAGGACACCGCGAGGCGGGTGCCGTCTGGGGACAGCGCGATGCCCGTGATAAACGCGTTCACGGGTACCGGATAGGCCGGAAGCTCGGTCAGGTGTCCCGGCTTGCCGCCCGCCGAGATGGGCAGCCGGAAGAAGCGATATTCCCCGGACCCCGGGGCCCGGCTGCCCTTGGCGGCCGTCTCCTCGGTGCCGAGGATGAAGGAACGGCCGTCCGGGGCGGCGGTGGCAGCTACCGAGGCGGGGAAATAATCAGTCATGATCTTGACCGTGCCGGATATCTTTCCGGTGGCCGTGTCCCGGATCACCGCTTCGGTCACCGGCAGGTTGCGGAATTGCCGGTCTGCGGCAAAGGTAAACGTGAGGTAGTAGCGCGGTACACCAGCCGTGTCCGGCGCCGAGGCCGGGGCAAGCCTGGGTCCGGCCGCCAGCACCGCGGACACGGCGACGGCTATGATCGCGGCTGCGGCGGCGACCGGGAGCAGACGGTGGCGCCAGCGAAGCCCGGGGGCAGGGATCCGCAACGGGCGGAGCTGTCCCGGCTGGACGGTATCAGTCACGCGCTTGAGCTCGTCACTCAGCAGCTCGTCGATGGAGGGCATTCCTCACGGCTCCTTCGGGAGGGCACGGGCCAGTGCGGCCAGCCCGCGGGAGGCGGTGGACCGGACGGCGCCCTCACTGATGCGCAGCGTCGCCGCGGTGCCGGCCACGCTCAAGTCCAGGTAGTAGCGCAAGGCGAGGACCTCGCGCTGCCGCCGGGGCAGTGACCGGAAGGCGTCGATGAGCTCGCTGCGCTGCTCGAGCGCGATCGCGGCGTCCGCGTCGTACGGCGGTGGGCCGGCGATCCGGCCCTCGTACCGGCGTGCGACCAGCCGGCGGCGCAGCACCGACCGGCAGCCGTTCAGCACCGCGGACCGCGCGTAGTCCAGGGCGCTGGACTGCTGGCGCAGGCCACGCCAGCGGCGGTGCAGCTGCTCGAACGCGTCCTGGACCACGTCCTCGGCGGTTGCCAGGTCGCCGACCATGAGCAGCGCGAGCCGGACCAGGCTTAGGTGGTGCTCGGTGAACAGCTCGGTCACCGAGCGCGCGGACTCCGCCGCGCGGGACGTGCCCTTTGGGCCGCCCTGGTCAACCGGGGTGCCGGGGCTGCGGATGACGTCCGCCGAATCGGTCTCCACGTTAAAGGGACGCGCGGGGGCCCGGCGGCGCTGCGAGGCGGGCCAGGAAATCTGCGGGCAGCTCAGTGGCCTTCCACCGACGTTTGAGATGCCAGAAGTCTCCACGTCCTGTGGACTCGCATCAACGGCGAGTCGCGACTTACGTACATGATCGACATCGCGCTGACCAAGGAGCTTGTCTTGACCGAGGTGCCCGGTGGCGGTCTGGTGCGTGAGGCATCAAGATGCGAATGACCCTCGCCCGCCGAATCTGGCCTGAGAGCTAGCCGATCCCCGGGACGGTGATGAAGGCAGGCTGCCGTTGGGAGTGAATGCCAATGCCGTCATCGATCCGGTGGTCATCGTCCTCCCAACGACTTCCCGCTGTCCGCATCGCGCAGCGCAATGCCGCCTTCGGGTGGTGCGGCAGCACTGCCTTTCGGCAAGGGCGGCCCCGCGTGCCGGGGACGGAGTACGCAGTACGGAGTATTGTCCCGGCCATGTCTGAGCCCGACCTGCGCACTGCCCGCACGGCCTACGATGCAATCGCAGCCCTCTACGCTGACCAGTTCAAGGACACACTGGATGACCGGCCGGTCGAGCGCGGCCTGCTCGCCGCGTTCGCTGAGATGGTCCGTCGCGGGCCCGCGGGGCCGGTCGTTGATCTCGGCTGCGGCCCGGGCCATATCGCGGCGCACCTTCATGGCCTCGGCCTGTCAATGCTCGGCGTGGACCAGTCCGCCGAGATGCTGATGATCGGCCGTGCTCGTTACCCTGGGGTCCGCTTCGCGCTCGGCTCTGTAACGAGCCTCGGCCTGGCCGGTAACTCCTGCCGCGGAGTACTCTCCCGCTCCTCGGTCATCCACTTGCCGCCCGAAGTGCTTCCCTCGGCATTGGCCGAGATCGCCCGGGTGCTTGCTCCCGGCGGCTGGCTCCTGCTCAGCTTCTCAGCCACTGACGGCCCAGAGCCACCTTACGAGTACTACGACCACCGGGTAGCCGCGGCGTATCGCTGGTGGCCGGATTACGTCGTGTCGCTGTTGCGGACAGCGGGCGTCACCGAGACGGCGCGGCTGGTTGAGAACCCCGAACCGGATGACCGGCGCCAGTTCCGTGTGGCGTCCATCCTGGCGCGGAAAGGATCGGCCGGTTAGCGCGGTGGCAAGGCAAACCGGGCGAACACCGTCTCAGGATGGGAGGCGAGCTCGCCGGAGAGCTGGCTGGCGCTCATCACCTCGAGTTGCTGGCCGCTGACCACGCCGGGTAGGAGCCGGTGATGATGCCGACGCGTCTGGCGATGGCTTCGGCGGTTACTCCCGAGGCTGGAGATGAACACCTGGCCGCGCCGTAGACGTCCGGGTCCTGGCCGACGTAGTCTTTCGGCGCGACCAAGGGCTTTGGGCTCGGCCGTATTGATCATTTGCCAAGCGTTACTCCGGACCCCGGTAGCGACCCGCGCTACACGGAGGTTGGGTTCAGAATGCTGAGCTCGCAGGGCCGGCCGCTTGATGACACGAGCCGATCGCGTTCAGCAAGACCCGCAGTTCCAGTGCCGGCTGCCTTCAGAGCCGATCTGTTTGAGACAGCCCAGTTCCTCGTGGTGAGGGCACGGCCGAGGTTCCGGC
This sequence comes from Streptosporangiaceae bacterium, assembly GCA_049284535.1. Lineage (GTDB taxonomy): Bacteria > Actinomycetota > Actinomycetes > Streptosporangiales > Streptosporangiaceae > Palsa-504. The sequence continues at coordinate 3,868 of JBAPYC010000294.1, read as the reverse complement.
GCCGCCAATCGCAGGGCAGATCAGGGGAGCTCATCATGAACATGCTCATCGTGGGCGCGGGGGTGATCGGGACCGTGTACGGCGCCCACATCGCGGCCGCCGGAGACCCGGTCTCGGTGCTGAGCCACGGGCGCAGGACGGGTGACGTGGCCGCGGGAGGCTTGTGCGCCCGCGATGTACTCAGCGGGGCCCGCGTCGACGCCGAAGCCAGTGTGGTGCCGGACGCCGGCGGCCACTACGACGTCGTCCTGGTCGCAGTCCGGCGTGATCAGCTGGCCTCGGCCTGCGCCAGGCTCGCGGTCCTGACCGGAAAGCCAGCCGTGGTCTTTTTCGGCAACAACCCGTCGGGCCGGGCGGCCATCCCTGGCGATGTGCCCGGCGATGTCTACCTCGGGTTCCCCGGCGTCGGCGGCGTCATGGCCGGCGGGACCGCCGACTATGCCCGCATCCGGCAGCAGCCCACGGCTTTCCCGAAGGCATCTGATCCCAGGCTGGCCGCGCTGGCGGCGACCCTGTCCGGCCGCGGGTTCGGCGTCCAAAGGGTCACCGACATGGACGGGTGGCTCGCCTACCACGCCGCCTTCGTCGCATGCGTCGCGGCGGCCCTCTACCGCTGCGGAACCGATCCCGCCCGCCTCGCTGCGGACCGTGCCACCCTCACGCTCATGTGCCGGGCCATCACCGGGGCATTCGCCAGCCTGCGCGCTGACGGCACGGCCGGGCTGCCGCGGAACCTCGCCGTCCTGCACAGCCCTGCGCTCCGGGCGGTCGCCGTCCGGTACTGGGCCCGGACCATGCGCTCGCCAATGGGCGAGCTGGCCTTCGCCGCACACTGCCGGCACGCCGAGGCGGAGATGCGAGCCCTGGGCGACGACATGGCCGCCAGGATCACGGGCTCACCCGCGCTGACCAAGCTGCTCCGCCCGGCCGAGCACCAGCCGTAGCCATCTGGCCGAGGGAAAGTACCTGCGGCCGTCCAGCCAGCCCGGAACGAGCCGGCCAGCGCCGCCGGGCACGTCGCTTTCCACAGTGCATGGGAACCGAACCAGCACGGATCAATGAGGAGGCGGATCCTGATTTCAGATCCTTTACCCCGGCCGTTCCTCGTTCGCCGGCGTACTCACGCCGCCGCAGCGGCAGCTGGAAGAGGAGGCATACCGCTGCCTGTGGAATCTGCTCGAGGGCATCCCCGACCGCGACGACCCGGGCAAGTCCGCGCGCCAGGTCATCACCGACTTCAACCGCCAGGTCACGACGCAGGCTCATGCGCGGCTCACCAATTCCGGCCACGAGATCCTCGACGCGGCCGCCTAGGGGTTCAGCAACCGCGATCGAACTGCGCCGCTGCTTCATCCGGTTCGTCCAGGAGTTCCCGCGCACCCACACGCTGTCCAGGTCCGCGTGGCCGCGGGTTCGGAGATAGTGGAATGGAACGCCGTGTCGAAGCAGGCGACGGTCGGCGCGTCCGCCAGCACACCTGGATGGCGTCCGGCGCGGCGAGGGACTTTGGCTGGTGCAGCGGGGCCAGGTCCGTCAGCCTTCTAGACGGCGCCAGAGGTCAGGGTCAATCACCGCCGGGCCGTCGAACAGGTCCCCGCCGTGCACGATCCGGTGACCGGCCGCATCCACCTGGCCCAGTGGCCCGATGGCTCCTTGAACTCGGCGGTGTTGGCTGCGCCGCGCGCGGGCAGGTCGGCGGAGCCGGGCACCGAGTCGGTCTCGGACAGCAGCCACAGTTTCAGGCTGCTGGACCCAGCGTTGGCGATCAGGATCGCCGTCAGTACGGCCACCGCCAGCCGGTGATCTCCGGGGCGTCCTCGCCGTGCTCGCGGGTGTAGGCGCGGGCCTCCAGGCGCCTGTCCGACATCAGCTGGCGGACGTGGCCGACGCTGGAAGCAAGGCCAGGCACCCGGTCGATAACGTCCATCGCCAGGTGGTAGCGGTCCAGGTCGTTCATCATCACCATGTCGAACGGCGTGGTGGTGGTGCCCTCCTCCTTGTACCCGCGGACGTGCATGTTGGCATGACCGTTACGGCGGTAGGTCAGCCGGTGGATCAGCCATGGGTAGCCGTGGTAGGCGAAGATCACTGGCCGGTCGGTGGTGAACAGCGCGTCGAACTCGGCGTCGGGCATGCCGTGGGGATGCTCGGTGTCGGGCTCCAGCCGCATCAGGTCGACCACGTTGACCACCCGCACCTTGAGCTCCGGCAGGTACTCGCGCAGCAGCGAGACCGCGGCCAGGGTCTCCAGGGTCGGGATGTCGCCGGCACACCCCATGACCACATCCGGCGCCCCAGGTGAATCGTTGGAGGCCCACTCCCAGATCCCGGCGCCGCGGGTGCAGTGGATGATCGCCTCGTCCATGGTCAGCCACTGCGCCTGCGGCTGCTTGCCGGCCACGATCACGTTGACGTGGTTCCGGGACCGCAGGCAGTGGTCCCCCACGGACAGCAGGGTGTTGGTGTCCGGCGGCAGGTAGAAGCGGATAACCTCGGCCTTCTTGTTCACCACGTGGTCGATGAAGCCGGGATCCTGATGGCTGAACCCGTTGTGGTCCTGCCGCCAGACCAGCGAGGAGAGCAGGTAGTTCAGGGACGCGACCGGACGCCGCCACGGGATGCCGCGGGAGACCTTGAGCCATTTGGCGTGCTGGTTGAACATCGAGTCGATGATGTGGATGAACGCCTCGTAGCAGTTGAACAGGCCGTGCCGGCCGGTGAGCAGGTAGCCCTCCAGCCAGCCCTCGCACATGTGCTCGGACAGCACCTCCATGACCCGGCCCTTGGGAGCCAGGTGATTGTCCCCGGGACGATCTGCCCCTCCAACTGCTTGGCTGTCACCTCGAAGACATCGCCGAGCCGGTTGGATTCGGTCTCGTCTGGGCCGAACAGCCGGAAGTTGTCCGGGTTTTCCTTGATCACGTCCCGCATCCAGGCGCCGAGCACCCGGGTCGGCTTGGATGTCTCCGCGCCTGGTGCCGTGACCTCCACGGCGTGTCCCGGAAGTCGGGCAGCCGCAGGTCCCGGAGCAGTGCGCCGCCGTTAGCATGCGGGTTTGCGCTCATCCGCCGGTAGTCGCGCGGCGCCAGCCGCGCCAGCTCCGGGACCAGCGTGCCGGCGTCGTCGAACAGCTCCTTCGGCCGGTAGGACCGCATCCACTCCTCAAGCTCGGCCAGGTGCTCCGGGTTGTTGCGCGCCTCGGAGATCGGGACCTGGTGCGCCCGCCAGGTACCCTCCACCGGCAGCCCGTCCACCACCTTTGGCCCGGTCCACCCCTCGGGGGTCCTGAGCACGATCATCGGCCAGGCCGGGCGGCTCAGGTCACCGTCCGTGCGGGCCCGGCGCTGGATGGCACGGATCTCGCTGACGACCGTGTCCATGGTCGCCGTGAGCTGCTGGTGGACCACGGCGGGATCGTCGCCCTCGACGGTGTAGACCCGGTAGCCGTAACCGCGCAGCAGTGCCTCGAGTTCCTCGCCGGGGATCCGGGCCAGGACGGTCGGGTTGGCGATCTTGTAGCCGTTCAGGTGCAGGATCGGCAGCACCGCCCCGTCCCGGACCGGGTCCAGGAACTTATCCGAGTGCCAGCCGGTAGCCAGCGGGCCGGTCTCGGCCTCGCCATCACCGATCACGCATGCCACGATCAGGTCCGGGTTGTCGAACGCGGCGCCATAGGCGTGCACCAGCGAGTAACCCAGCTCACCACCCTCATGGATCGACCCAGGCGTCTCCGGCGCGACGTGCGAGGGGATCCCGCCGGGGAACGAGAACTGCCGGAACAGCTTGGCCAGGCCGTCCTCGTCCTGAGTGATGCCCGGGTACAGCTCGGTGTAGGTGCTCTCCAGGTAGGTGTTGGCGACCATCCCCG
>JBAPYC010000293.1:0-3115 GCA_049284535.1 Streptosporangiaceae bacterium | reverse complement strand
CGATGCTGAACTCGCAGCGATGGCAGCGGCTTATCCCGGTTGCGTTCATCACCTACTCCTTCGCCTACCTGGACCGCTCGAACTACTCGATCGGCGCCGCCGGCGGCCTCACCAGCCGTCTGCACATCACGCCTGCGCAAGCTGGCTTCCTGGGCGGGCTGTTCTTCCTCGGCTACTTCCTGTTCCAGGTACCAGCCGGTAGCTTCGCCGAGCGCCGCAGTGTCAAGACCCTTCTGTTCTGGTCACTGTGCGCCTGGGGCGTGCTCGCCGCGCTGCAGGGTGTTATTACGACCTACTGGCTGCTGCTGGCAGACCGCTTCCTGCTCGGCGTCATGGAAGCGGTGGTACTGCCGGCGATGCTGGTGTTCTTGTCGCACTGGTTCACCAGGGCCGAGCGCGGACGCGCCAACACCTTGCTCATCCTGGGCAACCCGGTCACGCTGATGTGGATGTCGGTCGTCTCCGGCTACCTGATCGCGGCTGTCGGCTACCGGTGGATGTTCATCATCGAGGGCCTGCCGGCCATCGGGTGGGCGTTCTTGTTCCGTCACCTGGTCGATGACCGGCCCGAGGACGCCGCCTGGCTTAGCCACGACGAGCGCCGTGACATCGAGGAAACCATCGCTGCGGAGCAGCGGGAGCTGCCCGAGCCGCGCGGCTTCCGGCAGGTGGCGCGCTCACCGAACGTCCTAGTGCTCTCGGCACAGTACCTGCTGTGGAGCGTCGGCGTCTACGGCCTGGTGTTCTGGCTGCCGTCGATCGTCAAGCACCTGACCGGGCAGGGGATCGGCACGACCGGGCTGCTCACCGCCATCCCGTATGCGGCCGCGGCCATCGCTATGATCGCCGTGTCCGCCGCCTCGGATCGCCGCGCGCATCGCCGGGTGTTCACCTGGATACCGCTGCTGATCTCCGCCATCTGTTTCGCGGTCTCTTACCTGACCCGCGGCGGGACATTCACTACCGCGTTCATCCTGCTGATCGTCGCGGCCGCCTGCATGTACGCGCCGTACGGACCCTATTTCGCGTACATCCCCGAGCTGCTCCCGGCCGCTGACGCCGCTCCCGCCATCGGCATGATCAACGCATTCGGTGCCCTGGGCGGGTTCATCGGCACGTACATCGTGGGCGCGCTCGGCGGAGGCACGTCGGCCGTGCCGTTCGTGTTCCTCGCCGCATGCCTGTTCGCCGCCGCGCTGCTGATGTTCGCCGTGCGCCGTCCCGGCCAGGCACGCCAGGCGGCACGTCCGGCTCCTGCGGCCGACCGCGGCGACGCCGACCAGACCCGAGCAGCCTGAGCGGGCCAGCCCGCGTGCGCCCCCGCATCGTCATCGCGACGCCAACCGAACCACGATTGGTGATCAAGATCAGTTCGGAACTGCCTGGTTACCCAGTCTGCTACGAGCCGGAGCTGCTGCCGGTGCGCTATCGGGGCGACCACCGCGGGCAGGTCGGCTTTCGGCGAACCGGGGACGGGCAGCCCCGCTGGACGCAGATGCCCAAGGGGCCCAGGTGAGCTTCGGTAGCCTGACCGCCTTCGTCGGCCATCCCGCCTACAACACCGAGGCCCTCTGCGCTAACCTGCACCGCTTCGCCTTTCTTCTCGGCGCCAACGACGGCGAAGAACTCTTCGGCGACCCGACGCCATGATCAGCAAAACCGGCCTGTCGCACCGCCCGTTTGACAAAATCACCCGTATAACCGATTTAGTGTGGCTTATCGTCGTCCGGCTTGGTGGGCGGTCGCCCGCAAATCGTGCAGTGCGGGCGTGGTGCCTCTTGCCCGGCCACTTCTCTTCGCGGTGGCTGCTAATCTCCCGTTGCCGGCCGGATGGCCGTGTTGGCGGTGTCACGTTGGTGGCGTGGGGGTGGGCGGCTCGTCCGGCTCGCTGCCTGGCGGGTGCGGGCGGGGCCGGCGCGTGGCCACCGTGTGGAGCAGGGACTGCGCTTCGGTGTGGGTGAAGGCACGGTCGGCGGGCTGCGGGACTTCTCGTTCGACGTCTGAGACGATGATGCGTGCCTGTTCTTCGATCGCCGCGCACTGCTCGGGGTCGTCTGCGGCCATGGCAGCACAGCTGCTGAGCAGCCGGAGCAGCGCGTGGGCGACAGTGGGTTCGCTGGCGCCGTAGCGGCGGATGAGCCCGCACGCCACCGCGAGGTATTCCCCGAACCGCCGTCCGGGGACGGTCACCGACGTGCCGCTGCTATCGCGGACGACATGGTTTCCCAGGGGCCGCCGGGCCAGCGCGCAGAAGATCACGGATAGGTGATCGATGGCCTGGACCGCGGTGTAGGGATCATAGACCGCCGGGGACAGCGCCTTGCACGCCACGTCGACGAGCTGCCGGATCCCGAATGCGGCGTCCTGCTCCAGGGTGCGCTCGAACCCGATCCGGACTCCGGCGTCCAGGGCCGCGGAGAAGGCCCGCGGGTCCGGGGCAGGATCACCCGGGGAGGTACGCCAGATCCACGCCAGCGTTGTCCTGCCGACCACGTGCTCGCCGACCCTGGGCCGCAGCCGCACGCAGACCCCGTGCCGGGCGGCGTGCGAGAGCAGCACGTCAGGACGGACCGTCTGGACGTACCCGGAGTGCCGGGACGGAACCGGCACGGCCCAGGCCGGCACCACGGGCGTTTCCGGGCCGCCGGCCAGCAACCCCTCCTCGATGACCGCGACGGTGCTGCACTGCACCCCGTCCATGATCGTGTCGACCTGGATCGAGTGCACGATGTGATCGGCGAAGAACACCAGCAGGCCGAGGCTGACGAACAGGAGCGCGATCGCGCCGGTGACCGCGAGCCGGGGAAAGGCGGCGGTGCGGTTGCCGCCGGAGACGCCGACCGTGTAGAGCCCGGCTGCGCTGTAGGCGAAGGTCGCGACGAACGCGCTGAGCACAACCTGGTTCGGCCGGTCCCGCAGGAAGCTGCGCAGCAGCCGCGGCGAGAACTGGGTGGAAGACAGTTGCAGGGCCACCACGGTCAGGCCGAGCAGCAGCGCGATCACGGTGACCATCGTCCCGGTAATCCCGAGCAGCAGGTTCCGGGCGTCATCAGGGGTCCCCTGAAATGCCAGCGGCGAGCGCGGCCCGATGCTGACCGATGACAGCAGCGTCCCC
>JBAPYC010000292.1:0-8295 GCA_049284535.1 Streptosporangiaceae bacterium | reverse complement strand
GACCGGCTGGAGGAACAGGCAGAACCAGAACAGGCCGAAGCTGGCGCTGCCGAGCCGGTGGCGCCGGGACGGCCGGAACCACAGCCGGCGGTAGCGCCGGGTGACCTGGACGTTGCCGCGGGCCCAGCGCAGCCGCTGCTTCCACAGGCTGGCGACGGAGCCGGGCTCCTCCGCCCACACCGTGGCGTGGGGCTCGAACACGAGCCGTCGCCCGCCGAGCTGCGTCTCGAAAGTGGTGATGGTGTCCTCGGCCAGCGACGACGTGTCGATCCGGCCGCCCAGCGCGGCCAGGCTGGCCCGGGTGTGCAGCTGCGCCCCGCCGGCCAGGCAGGCGATGGCGCCGAGCACGTTCTGGCCGCGCCGGGCGGCGGCCTGGGCGGTGATGTACTCATAGCCGATGAAGCGGGTCAGGTAGTTGCCGGGGCGGCTGCCCTCCTTGATGTAGGCGGTGACCGCGCCCACCGCCGGGTCGGCCAGGTGCCTGGTCATCTTGCGCAGCGAGTCGGGCGTGAAGATGACGTCGGCGTCCGTGATCAGCAAGGCTTCCATCCAGTCATCGCCGAGGATGACGCCCAGGCCGTGGTTGAGGGTGTGGGCCTTGCCCTGGCCGCCCCGCTCGCGCCGCAGGTGGAACACGCTCCCGGGGTACTGCGCGGCCTTGGCCTGGGCCACCTCGGGCGTGGCGTCGGTGCTGGCGTCGTCGACGAGGAACACCCGCAGCGCGTCCCGTGGGTACTCCAGCGCCATCAGCCGGTCGATCGAGGGGCCGATGACCGCAGCCTCGTTCCAGGCCGGGATCAAGATGGCCGTGCGCGGGAAGACCGGGGCGCAATCCCGGTAGTGATTCCGGGCGCAGTGCGCCGCGACCAGCAGGAACTGCCAGCTCGCGGCCAGCTCAGGCAGGGCGGCCACGATCACCAGGGCAATCAGCAGCCAGTCGCCGCCGTCGAGGAGATCGCGGCCCACGGTCAGGCCCGGACAGCGCCCGCGGTACGCCGGACTGAGTCGTAGACGCCGATGTCGCGGCAGTGATGGCTATCGCTCCCGGCGACCAGCGTGACGCCCGCCGCCGCCATGGCTGCGGCCACCCGCGGCGACGGGCAGGACCATTTCTCGTTCACCTCGACCAGCGCGCCCGCATGGGCGGCCCGCTTGGCCAGGTCAGCCAGCAGCGGCTCGGGCACCGTGGCCTCGTCCAGCCCGATCTTCGGCAGCAGGCTGAACAAGTGAGCCAGCAACGGCCGGGCGCACGAGCCGAGCGCGTTCGCCGTGGCCTGGCACAGCCGCTCGATGGCCTCGGCCGCCTGCATCCCGCCGTAGTCGATGGCCGCCCAGACTTCGGCCGGGTGCACGGGGCCGTTGTCGGCGGGGAACTGGTGATCGGCGATCAGCACCAGGTCGATACCGTCGAGCACCGCCGGGGCGTCGAGCCGCCCGCCGGTATCCAGGATCTTGGCCTCGACGCCGGACAGCACCCGCAGACCAGGCCGGCCGCGGTATTCCGCCACGGCGGCGGTGAACTCCGGTACCCAGGTCGTGTCGCGGCGCACGTGGTCCACCAGACACAGGGTGCGCAGCCCGCGTTCGCGGGCGACCCGCACGTTATCGGCCAGGGTGCTGGCGCCGTCGGAGAACGTTGAATGGACGTGGAAGTCCTCGTCGAGGTTCATGCCAGCGCCAGCCCGGCATTGGTGATCTCGGCCGGGTCCAGGAAATGCTCGTCGAGGAAGCGGACCACGGCCCGCTCGCAGAAATCGAGCCGGTCCGGGACCGGCTGGCCGAGCAGGGCCGCGAGTGCGAGCCGGGGCATGTCCACGCCGCTGGCGATGGTCAGCCCCAGCGTCCCCGGCATCCGGGGGTTCACCTCGAGCAGGGCGGCCCGGCCGTCCCGGTCGCGGCGGCACTGCACGTTGGCCACATAGGTCAGGCCCGTTGTCCGGGCCACGGCCCGGCCGAATCCCTCGACCTCGGGATCGGGCACGGTGCGGCCGCCGACCGAGACACCCGAGTCGACCCGGGCCCGCAGCCGCGGGACCGACGCGATCACATGCCCGGCCGCGTCGGCCAGCACGTCCACCGAGTATTCCTCCCCCGGCAGGAACTCCTGCACGATCAGGCCGGGCGGCCGGTGGAGCGCGGCAAGTTCGGCGGCCGAGCCCACGATCACGACGCCGCGGGACCCGCTTCCCTGGCGCGGCTTGACTACCACCGGATAGGTCCAGCTGCCCGGGTCGGTGGCGGGGCCGAACGGTTCGGTCCGCGGTACCGGGACGATGCCGTGGCAGTGCCGGGCCAGGGTCAGCTTGTCCAGGATGACGCCGAGGGCGGTGGCTGGCGCCAGCAGCAGCCTGACCCCGGCGGCGGCGAACTCGTCCCGCGCGGCGGCCAGCGGCAGCAGCTCGGCGTCCACGGTCGGCAGCACCACATCCACGCCCAGGGCCCGGCACCGGGCCAGCAGGACCTGGGCGAACTCGGGCGCCGCGCCGGCCGGGACCAGGGTCCGCTCCGGCACCAGGTAGAGCCCGGCGGCCCAGGGATCCATGTCGGCGGCGATCAGCTCGATCGAGGAGTCGGCCCGCAGCGACTTCATGGCGGCAATGGCCGCGGGCCCGCCCGCGCCGGTGACCAGGACGCGCACGCTCATGAGGTCACCGCCGCGCGGCCGGCCCGGTCGCGGATGGCCTCGAATGGTTCGGCGTAACTGCCGCCGCAGTACCGGGACCAGTACCGGGCCGTGGAAGCGATCAGCTCGGGGTCCAGGTAGTCGCGCAGGCCGGTCTGCGAGCCGAACGTGTCGATGGCCTTGAGCTTGCGGCTGAGATGGTCGTCGATGGTCACGAAGTGGGTGGGCCGGTAGTCCACCGTGGCCGACGGGGACTGGAAGCAGTACACCCGGCCGACCCGCCGGGCGGCGACCATGGCCGCCCGGTGGACATTACGGTGATCCTGATGGACGTCGTGGAATGAGTGCGTGTAGATGATCGTGGGCTGGAACTCCGCGACGACCCGGTCGATGACGCCGATCGTCGGATCACCCTCGGGGATGTGGGTGTCCTCCAGCTCGTCCAGGAAAAGCCGGGCGCCGATCACGTCGGCGGCCTCCTGCGACTCGCGGGCCCGCTGAGCCTGGTCACCGCCACGCGCTCCGCGGGACAGGGTCAAGATGGCGACCGAATCCCCGGCCGCCGTATGGAGCAGCAGTGTCCCAGCCGCGCCGATCTCCACGTCGTCGGGATGCGCCCCGATAGCCAGGATCCGCTCCTGGCCCGCGGTCCGCGTGGCGCGGGCCGCCTTGATCAGCGCGGTGGCCTTGGCCACCAGGTCGCTGGCGCCGATCGGCTTCTGCAGGAACTCCGCGGCCGAGCTGCGCAGCGCCGAGACGGCGTAGTCAACCGTGGGGTGCCCGGTCAGCACGGCGACCGGAAGCCCCGGCACCTGCTCGCGGACGCGCTGCAGCAGCTCGAGCCCGGTCATGCCGGGCAGCTCGATGTCGGTGATGAGCAGGTCCCAGGTCTCGTCTGCGACGCGCTGCAGGGCAGCGGCCGAGTCGAGCTCATGGGTGACGTCGAAACCGGCGCGGGTCAGGACCCGGGTCAGGTACCCGCCGAGGGCGGGATCGTCGTCGATCAGCAGTATCCGGCCAGGTTCGCTGGCGTCCATCAGGCCCCCGACCCATAGCTCCCCGTGTCAGCGCCGTGCGCTAACGCCCCCGCGTCAACACAAAGTAGCGTGTTGACTGTGATGTGTTACTTGCCAAGATAGCAGCAGGTTAACCGGGCGACACGCCGCGGCACTTGCAGTAATCCCACACCTGCGCCCTGGGCTTCCCTATACTCCCGAATGCGGGGCCGCCGATACGCCAGGAGTGGGTATGGTTGCGGTCCGTCAGCTGCCCTCGGGTGCGCGCCTGCTGCACATTGGCCCGCACAAGACGGGATCCTCGGCCATCCAGGGCGCGCTGCACACGGCCCGGGAGCGGCTCGCCGCTCAGGGCGTGATCTATCCAGGCCGCGGCCGCCAGACGCTGTGGCCCATCCTGGCCGTCACAGGCCAGCCTCCGCTGCGCGGGGAACCGGCACCGGATAGCGCGTGGTGGGACCAGCTGGCCCAGCGCATCCGGACGGCGGGCGACCAAAAGGTCGTCCTGAGCAGCGAGTTCTTCTCCGAGGCGGACGACGCCACCGCGGCCCGCGTGGTCGCGGACCTCGGCCCGGGCGTGCACGTGGTGGTGACGCTGCGGCCGCTGAACCGCATCATGCCGTCGCAATGGCAGCAGTACATCCAGAACGGCTACCGGTTCGGGTACACGGAGTGGCTCGAGGGAATCCTCAGCGATCCGCCCCGCACCCCTACCCCCGGGTTCTGGCGCCGCCACCGGCACGACGAGCTGGTGGCCCGCTGGGCTCAGGTGGCCGGCGTCTCGAACGTCACCGTCATCGTGCTCGACGAAACGGACCGGCTGATGCTTCTGCGTGAGTTCGAGTCGATGCTCGGCCTGCCAGATGGCTTTCTCGTCCCTGCGCCGGGGGCCGCGAACCGGTCTCTGACCGAGGGCGAAGCCGAGCTGGTACTGCGGCTCAACGAGGAGTTCAGCCGCCGCGAGTGGCCGGACCGCAGTTACGCCAGGTTCATGCGGTACGGCGTGATCGAGCAGATGAAGACGGCCCGGCGGCCCGCTGCTGGCGAGCCCGCCATCGCCACCCCGGCCTGGGCGGAGGCCCGGGCGGCCGAGATCGGCACCGAGATGGCCGGGAACATCAAGACGCTGGGCGTGGAGATCGTGGGCGACATCGAGGCGCTCGGCGCACCGCCCATCACCAGGCCAGTCACACCGATGGCGGCCGGGACGGACGGGCCGTCCGGCATTGCCCTGGAGGCCGCCGTCCAGGCGATCGTGGGCGCCTGCGCCGCCGGCGGGGCGGGTGGCCTGCCTACCGAGGATCTCGTCCGCGGCGTGGCCGCGAGCAGCCTGACCAAGGTGCTGATTAACCGGGGCAGGCAGCGGCTTGCGCGGGCGCTGCCGCGAACCCGCTGAAACACCCTGCATGCACGGAAAGTTATAGGGTAAACACTCTCTGCAGTCAGCACGTGAAGTCACCTTGACGCTACTTCCCGTAGTTAGGAGCCCCTATGCCCGGCTTAGTGAGACGGTACTCCCTTGTTCTTTTCGCACCAATCGCGCTGGTGGTCGCGGCGACGCCGGTGGTCAACATCTGCCCAGGTACCTACTCCGAGCAGGTGACGGTCACCAAGAGCCTGGAACTGACCCGGGCTCCGGTCCGGCCGGGCCTCGGGCCGGTCACCATCCAGCTGCCGGCCAGCGTGGGCAATAACCAGGCAACTGGCCTGTCCAGCACGACCTGCCAGCTTAAGGACGCCGCGAACAGCGTGCAGGTCCCGCAGTCGGTGATCGAGATCTGCGCCGCGGATGCCAGCGGCGCCAACACCACCGGGACGACGGTCACGGCCAGCGACCTCACGGTCGAAGGCAACTGGCCGGGCTCCGCCTGCTACGACAGCCTCTACGACGTGCTGGTCCAGGGCGGTGCCACGCTCAACCTGGCCGACTCCACCGTCGAGAAGGCCGGCGCCGTCAGCCCGCTGAGCGGCTGCCAGGGCGGCCTCGGTATCCAGGCCGGGAACTCGACGACGGGCCAGATCGGCCACTTCCACCTGAACCGGGTCACCGCGGAGAGCTACCAGAAGGGCGGGATCGCGATCAAGGGTCCCGGCTCCACCGGGAACATCGACCGCAGCCAGATCATCGGGGCAGGTCCCACTCCGGCGATCGCCCAGAACGGGATCGAGTTCGTCAACGGGGCCACCGGCTCGGTAACTGACAGCTCAGTGTCGGGCAACGGCTACACCGGGACTGGGAACACGTCCTCGGCCGGAATCCTGACCTACGGCTGCGGCTCAACCACGGTCAACCGCACCCGTTTCACCGGGGACCGGATCACTAATAACGACGTCGGCATCTGGCTGAACAACTACAACACGGCCTGCACAGGGCCTGCCACCACGGGTTACGCGCCGCTGGGCAGCACCAGCTCGCTGCCAAACCCGGCGCCGCCGGCGTTCGTGCGGCCGATCGACACCGTGTCCGCGCCGACCACGGCGCCGCAGGTGTACGGCAACACCTACGACGGGCGCCCGTATCGTCCGGCCTAGGTAGTTCAGCGGCTGCCCGGCGTGTCAGGATGACGGCATGACAGACCCGCGCGCCGGGCAGCCCGCTGCCCCCGAAGATCTGGTGGACGTGGCCAAGCTGGTCACCGCGTACTACTCGGTGCATCCCGATCCCGGCGACGCGGCGCAGCGGGTGTCGTTCGGCACATCGGGGCACCGCGGGTCCTCGTTCAGCGCCACGTTCAACGAGGACCACATCCTGGCCACCACCCAGGCGATCTGCGAGTACCGGGCTAGCCAGGGCATCGACGGGCCGCTGTACCTGGGGGCCGACACGCACGCCCTGTCCGAGCCGGCCCAGGTGAGCGCGCTGGAGGTGCTGGCCGCCAACGACGTCCGCGTCCTCATCGACTCCCGCGAGGGCTACACCCCGACCCCGGCGATCTCCCGGGCGATCCTGGTGCACAACGCCTCCGGAGCCGCGGACCGCGCCGACGGGATCGTGGTGACCCCGTCGCACAACCCGCCGCCGGACGGCGGCTTCAAGTACAACCCGCCCGACGGGGGCCCGGCCGGCACCGACATCACCCGGCAGATCCAGGACCGGGCCAACGAGCTGCTCGCCGACGGCCTGAAGGCGGTACGCCGGGTGCCCTACGCCCGGGCCGTCGCGGCCGATACGACGGGCAGGTTCGACTTCCTCGACAGCTACGTCTCCGCCCTGGGGGACGTGGTCGACCTGGCCGCGATCAGGACGGCCGGGGTGCGCATCGGCGCCGACCCGCTCGGCGGGGCGAGCGTGGCCTACTGGGGCGAGATCGGCGAACGGTACGGCCTGGACCTGACCGTCGTCAACCCGTCCGTCGACGCCACGTTCCGGTTCATGACCCTGGACTGGGACGGCAAGATCCGGATGGACTGCTCCTCGCCGTACGCGATGGCCAGCCTGATCAGCCGTCAGCACGAATTCACCATCGCCACCGGGAACGACACGGACGCCGACCGGCACGGCATCATCACCCCCGACGGGGGCCTGCTCAACCCGAACCACTTCCTCGCGGCGGCCATCGAGTACCTGTACCGGCACCGCGACGGCTGGCCCTCCGGGGCCGCGGTGGGCAAGACCCTGGTCAGCTCATCGATGATCGACCGGGTGACCGGAGGCCTGGGCCGCGACCTGCTCGAGGTGCCGGTCGGGTTCAAGTGGTTCGTGCCTGGCCTGCTGGACGGTTCGGTGGCCTTCGGCGGAGAGGAAAGCGCCGGGGCCTCGTTCCTGCAGCGCGACGGCTCGGTCTGGACCACGGACAAGGACGGGATCATCCTGGCCCTGCTCGCCTCCGAGATCACCGCGGTGACCGGGTATTCGCCCTCCGAGCTCTACCAGGACCTCACCGGCCTTTACGGCACGCCGGCCTACGCCCGGGTCGACAGCCCGGCGACCCGGGAGCAGAAGGCGGCCCTGTCCAGGCTCTCCCCCGAGCAGGTAACGGTGGACGAGCTCGCGGGCGAGAAGATCACGGCGACGCTGACCACCGCGCCCGGCAACGGCGCCTCGATCGGCGGCCTCAAGGTGGTCACCGCGTCGGGCTGGTTCGCCGCCCGGCCGTCCGGCACCGAGGACGTGTACAAGCTCTACGCCGAGTCTTTCCGCGGTCCGGAGCAGCTGGCCGTGATCCAGGAGCAGGCCCGGGATATCGTTGCGGCCGCTATAGGCGGTTAGCCTCGCGGCTGGGACGGAGCCGCGGGCGGCCCAGCGGGCGGCAGCGAGGGCAACCGCGGCCACCAGGGCGGCGGTCACCAGGCCCCAGCCGCAGAAGGCCAGGATGGCGAGCACGGCCAGGACCGCGATCGCGGCGGCCGGCCTGGCCCAGCCGGCCAGCAGCCGGACCGCGGAGGCGGTGCAGCTGAGGTAGACGCAGACGAACATCGTGGTCGGCACGCTGACCAGGACCGTGAGGCCGGCCAGGCCGGCCGCGGACAGCCCGATCAGGGCCAGTCCGGTGACGGCGGTGAAGGCCAGGAAGACACCGGGGCGGGTGGCGCGCCGGGCGGGACCGCGGCCTGGGCCGGCCGCAAGCTCACGGAGCATCTCGCTGGCGCCGGTCAGGTAGGCGTTGACCGAACCCGCGGTCAGCACCAGCGCGGCGCCCGCAGCCACGGCACGCC
>JBAPYC010000291.1:0-2472 GCA_049284535.1 Streptosporangiaceae bacterium | reverse complement strand
CTGCGCACCCAGGCACCGGGCCAGCAGGTCCAGCGGGCCGCCGCCCTGCAGGCCGATCAGTTCCCTGGCCGGCCTGCCCGGTCAGCCGCCGATCGCGCCCACCGTCAGGTTCGCGCCGCCGGCGCATTCCAGCACCGTCCCGGTGACGAAGCTGGCGCCGGCGAGGTAAGTGATGGCGGCGGCTACATCCTCCGGGGCGCCGACCCGGCCGGCCGGGCTGGCCGCGGCGGCGGATGCGAAGAAGGCCGCCCGCTGGTCATCTGGCAGGCCGTCCCACCACTGGGTGTCAACGATGCCCGGTGAGACCGCGTTGACCCGGAGCGGGGCCAGTTCCACCGCCAGCGTGGGCACGATGGCCTCCAGGGCGCCGTTGACCGCGGCGAGCCCCACAGCACCGGGATAGGCGGCACGGGCCGAAACCGCGCTGATGATGGTGACCGATCCGTCCGCCCGCAGGCGTGACCGGGCCGCCCTGAGCACCGTCACGTACGCGAAGAACTTGCCGTCGAACGCCTGCCGCAGGGCATCGTCCTCCAGGTCGCTGAAGGGACCGCTGCCGACCGCGCCGGGGCTGGCCGCGAGCACCAGGTGATCGACGGGGCCGGCGGCCGCGAAGAAGCTGGCAACGGCCGCGCCGTCGGTCGCGTCCACCTCGCTGAGGAGGACCGGCAGGCCGATCCGCTGGGCGGCGGCATCGAGCCGCGCCTTGGAGCGCCCGGTGATGGTCACCTCGGCGCCGCCCGCGGCGAAGGCCCGTGCGGTTGCCTCTCCGATGCCGGCGCTGCCGCCGACGATGACTACCCGCTGTCCGTCAAAGGACATCTCGACTCCCTCATTTGCCGGTAATGGCCGTCTCGGCAAATCTTACCGAGACTTCGAGTCTCGTCAAATGCTAGGCTGGCGCCGTGACCGATCGCCAGACCAGCGGAGCAGGGATCCCAGGACGCCCGCCGGCGGCGCCACGGCCGCATACCGGCCGCAGGCGCAACGCGGCGGCCCGCGACGCCATCCTGGACGCGACCTTGGAGCTGCTCCGGGCCCAGGGCGCGGCCGGCGTCACCATCGACGCCATCGCGGAGGCGGCCGGCGTGGGCCGGCAGACCATCTACCGGTGGTGGCCCGCCAAGGGCGCCGTGGTGGCCGAGGCGATGGTGCGCGGGGCGCGGGCGATGATCCCGGCCCGTGACACCGGATCGTTCGCCGGGGACCTGACCGCCTTCTTCGCTGACAGCTTCGCCGGGCTGCGGGATCCCGGGACCCGCCGCGCGCTGCGTCAGCTGATGGCCGCCGCCCAGACCGACGAGCACGTGGCCGCCGTGCTGGCCGACTTCACCATCCAGCGGCGGGCCGCCCTGCAGGCGCTGCTTGAGCGCGGCCGGGCCGGCGGCGGCATCGCCCCCGCCGCGGACCTCGCGATGCTGGTCGACCTGGGGTTTGGCTTGCTGTGGTACCGGCTGCTGGTCGGGCACGCGCCGCTGGACGACCGCACCGCCGCCGAACTCGCTGCCCACCTGATCGCGGCCAGCCAGGCCGGGACCGGTGTGCCTGGCACCTCGCCGGAGCGAGCGTAGGATTCCGGTGAGATGCTGCTGACGTTCGGGCACGGGACGGCCACCGCCGGGCAGATGACCGGGCTGCTCCGCGACGCCGGCGTGGCCGTGCTCGTCGATGTCAGGATCGCGCCGGGCAGCCGGCGCCACCCGCATGTGGCCCGGGCCGAGCTGGAGCGCTGGCTGCCGGAGGCCGGTATCTCCTACCGCTGGGACAAGCGGCTGGGCGGCTTCCGCAAGCCGGGCCCGGATTCACCCGACGTGGCCTGGCGCGAGGAGATGTTCCGCGGCTACGCCGCGCACATGCGGACCGCGGACTTCAGCATCGCGGTGGATGAGGTCCTGACCGAGGCGGCGGCCGATACCACCGCGGTGATGTGCGCCGAGAGCCTGTGGTGGCGCTGTCACCGGCGGATGATCGCCGACTTCGTCTCGGCGGCGCGGGACGTACCGGTGCGGCACCTGCTGCACGACGGCCGGCTCGAGGAGCACCGCCTGTCACCCGGCCTGCGGCGCCGCGACGACGGCCTGCTCGTCTACGACGGCGGCCAGCCGCCGCTGCTCTAGCCAGGACGCTGGCAGGCCAGTCAGCCGGGGCGGTCAAGCTGGCGCCGGTCAAGCTGGGGCGGTCAGCCGGGCCGGTCAGTCCAGGTAGGCACCGAAGCCGCTGGTCTGCCAGGTTGCGCCCGCGGGGGTGATGGCGAACGCCTCGTATCCGTCCAGGCTCTCCGCCCAGTCCCGGGCGGCGGGGCCCATCGCGAAGGCCGCGGTCGCATAGGCGTCGGCCAGCGTCAGCGCCGGCCCGACCACAGTGATGCTGGCCAGCCCGGCGGCGGCCCGCCCGGTGTGCGGATCGATGATGTGCGCGCCGCGCTCGGCGGCTCCCGAGGTGGCCACGGCGAAGTCCTGGCCGGCCACGACC
>JBAPYC010000290.1:0-3372 GCA_049284535.1 Streptosporangiaceae bacterium | reverse complement strand
GTCCCGGGCGCCGCGACTGCAGCCTGCACCCACGGCATTGCACACCCGGTGCCGGTTTCCTCATCAGGACCAGACCCTTTCACACGCGACGCGTACGCCTTCCGCCTACATCAGGGATCACGGCCATGGCCGGGCTGAGGTTCAATCCCGACGGGCCGGCGCTGAGGGCAGTGGCGGCCAGCGCCCCGGACGCTGCCGGGGTACGCTCGGCTGGTGGGCATCATTTCCTGGTTTCGCTCCCGCCGGCCCGACGGCACCGTCGGCCCCGATGGCACCGCCGGCCCCGCCGGGGAGCCGGCGGACGTTGAGGAGCCGGTGGACCCGGACCAGCCGCCGAGCCTGATCCGGCTGCGCTATGAGGATCCTGCCTACGAGGAGACCGAGCGGGCCGCGGCCGACGACGTAGCCCAGGTCGAGCAGGACGACAAGTACTTCCACGCGGACACCCGGGCGGACCGCGACGAGCTCTGATCCGCCGGCGTCCCGCTGGGATCGGCCGGCGTCCCTCGCGGCGGGCGGATCACCGTAACAGCCGGAAGGTAGTACCGACGGCGTTCGGGACGAAGGCCTCACCGAAGCGCCCGGCTATGGCGTGCTGAGCGCGCCAGCCGGTGCAGTGGGCGGGGACGAGCACGCCGGGATCCAGCGCGGCCAGGTCATCAAGCACTCGCGGGATCAGCGGCTCGAATAGCGGGCCGCCCAGGTGGAACCCGCCGAGCAGCGCGTACAGCGGCAGGCCGCCGGTCAGCTGCCGGGCGTACCGCGCGATGTTGACCACGCCCGCGTGCCCGCAGCCGGTCAGCACCACCAGGCCACGATCGCGGACGTTGAGGATGAGCGCCTGGTCGTCCAGGACGAGCGGGTCGGGCTGCCAGCGGCCGTCGAGCCAGGCCTGCTGGGGCGGGAAACCGGGCTCGTACCCGGTCGTGCGCGCGATCTCACCGGTGATCAGCACGGACCCGCCGAACAAGAAGCTGGGCTGGCGTTCCTCGATGATGTCGAACCCGGCCTCGGTCAGCGCGCGGCGGCTGGTGGTGGGGATCTCCCGCGGTTCGCGGCCCGGTATCTGCAGGCGGCGGCGCCGCCAGAAATGCGGGTGGATCAGCACCGGCAGGCCGGCCGGGCCCAGGACACGGACCAGCCCATCCAGGCCGGCGGTGTGATCGAAGTGGCCGTGGCTGCACACGATGGCCTCGATGGAGCCCGGATCGATGTCCAGGCGCCGCATGTTCTCCACGACGCCATCGGGGCTGGTGCCCGCGTCGAACAAGAACCGGTGCTCGCGGCCTGCCTTGATCACCGTGACCAGGGCGGAGAACCCATGTTCGGCGATCAGCGCGTCGGGCACCTGCTCCCCCAGCATCAGCGCAGCCGGCCTGCGGGGACCGCTGCCGAGGGTGACCCGGTGGGCCGGCCCCTGGTCGGCCATGGTGGCGTCGGTGACGTTGTCCATCAGGATCGTCACCAGCACCGAGTCCACCGGTTCCAGGGGGATCTCGATGGCCGGCGCCACGTCGTGCCTGACCATCGCGGCCGCGCTAGCCGGGCTGTCATCTGTGCACACGGCCCCATCGTAGGGAACTGTCCCGTTCGCATAGCCGGCCGCACCACACGACGCCGGCCGGTCTTACGTTAGCCACGGCTAACCTATGTCACAATGGCTCATGGACCTCGAAGCGTTCGAGCTGGTGCTGCTGCGCAGGCCGGCGGCCGTGCCCGAAGCCGGGCCGGAGGAGATCGACCGGATCCAGGCCGAGCATCTGGCTCACCATGCAGCCCTGCGCGCGTCCGGCCAGGTGGTCACCAACGGGCCGGTCATCGATCCGCCCGACCCCGCCCTGCGCGGGCTGACCTTCTACCGGACCGGCTCGCTGGAGCAGGCCCGCGAACTCGCCGAGGCCGACCCGGCGGTCCGGGCTGGCCGGCTTGCCGTGGAGATCATGACCTGGTACTGCCCGCCCGGGACAATGAGCCGGCCCGGACGGCCCATTACCGTGTAGACCCCAGGGGCGCACGCACACGCCGGGCCGGGTGGGTTTCGCAGCCCGTTCGGCCGCTGTAGATCCGGAAAGCGGCGGTTCAGCTACTTACGGTGCGAAACCGGCACCGGTTTTGCTTGCTGCCTGTCAACGACGCTAGCGTGCCTGCATGGCAGCGGACGGACGTCGGCACATCATCGCGATCGGCGGCGGCATGCGGGTATCCGAAGGCCGGGTGCCCGCGCATATGGACTATGCCTTGCGGCTGGCCGGCCGGAGCGAGCCGCGGATCTGCGTGCTCAACACGGCGGCCGGCGATGACCCGGCCTGGGCGCTGCGTATGTATGACCGTTTCCGCGGGCATCCGGCCCGGCTCAGTCACCTGGCCCTGTTCCCGATGCCCAACGTCACGGATCCCGAGGACCTGCTGCTGTCCCAGGACGTCATCTTCGTGGGCGGCGGCAGCGTGGCCAACATGGTGGCCGTGTGGCGGGTGCACCGGCTTGACGTGGTCTTCCGCAAGGCCTGGCAGGCCGGCATCGTGCTGGCCGGGTCGAGCGCCGGGGGCATCTGCTGGTTCGAGGGCGGGACGACAGATTCGTTCGGCCGGGACCTGCGGGCGTTCACCGACGGGCTCGGGCTGCTGGGCGGCAGTTACTGCCCGCACTATGACTCCGAGGCCGGCCGGCGGCCGCTCTACCACCGGCTGGTCTCCGACGGCACGCTGCCCGCCGGGATCGCCTGCGACGACGGGGCGGCGGCGCATTTCGCCGACGAGAGGCTGGCCGAGCTGATCGCGGACCGGCCCGGGGCGAGCGCGTACCGGGTCGAGCCCGGCGGTACCGAGACCCGGCTGGACACCAGGGTGCTGGACGAAGCCGCCCTCTCAGGCGGCCAATAGGCCGACCGGGCCGAACGAGCGGGGTTCGTGCCGTTCCTCAGTGGTCATGAGGGGGTTCCCGGTGTCCCAGGGGCCTTCCAGGCCAGTTGCGCCGCCAGAACTACAGACACCCTGCAGGCAACCGGGTGACGCCAGCGCCCATCGGCTTCGCGGCTCACCGGGAGGACTGAAACACCAGTGCATGCCCTACGATCAGCAGGATGACGGTCACACTCGTTACCAGCCAGTCAGCGCCGGCGGAAACCGACGCAGATGCCCTCGTCGTCGGTGTTTTCCAGGGCCCGGATGGGCCCGCTCTCACCCAGTCCGCGGATGGGCTCGATCTGAGCGCCGCGCTCAGCGCACTCGGCGCGACGGGCAAGCCCGAGGAGATCACCAAGGTTCCCACGGCAGGCCGTCTGGGGACCTCCGTGGTCGCCGCCGCGGGCCTGGGCGCCTCCCCCGCTGCGGGTGACGCCGCCAGCCCCGCCGACCGTCGGGCCTACCTGGAGC
>JBAPYC010000289.1:0-5740 GCA_049284535.1 Streptosporangiaceae bacterium | reverse complement strand
GCCCGCGCTGGCCCTGCTCGGGCTGCCCGAGGACACCCCGATGATCACCCGTGACCTGGTCAGGCACGCCAAGCCGGACCCGGACCTGTTCCTGGCGGCCGCGGCCGCACTCGAGGTCGACCCCCGGTACGCGATGGTGGTCGGCGACAGCGTGTGGGACCTGCTGGCGGCGCGGCGGGCGGGCGCGCTCGGGGTCGGGCTGATGTCCGGCGGGTACGGACGCGAGGAGCTCGAGCGGGCGGGGGCTTACCGGGTCTACGCGGACCCGGCCGAGATGCTGTCCCGCCTCGACGAGCTCGGCGTTCGCGCCGACTAGTGCGGTGAAGAACCGGGTGGCCTGGCCCGGGGCAGACAGCGGATGGTGGCTGGTCGCGGCCGGGGTGGTGTTTGCCGCGGCCGAGCTGGCGTTCGTGTCGCCGCGGATGGGTTTGAGCTGGGACGAGACCGTGTACGTGAGCCAGGTCAGCGGGCACGCGCCGGCCGCGTACTTCGACCCGGCCCGGGCGCGCGGCGTGCCGCTGCTGGTCGCGCCGGTGACCGAGCTGACTCACTCGGTGGCGGCGCTGCGGGTGTACCTGGCCGTCGCCTCCGGGGCCGGGCTGACGGCGGCGCTGTGGGTCTGGCGGCGGCTGCGGCCGGCCTGGGTGCTGGGGCTGGCGGCGGTGCTGTTCGGCGGGCTGTGGGTGGCGCAGTACTACGGCCCGCAGGCCATGCCGGACATGTGGTCCGCTCTGGGCGGGCTGGTGGCGGTGGGCTGCTGCCTGCGCTGGCTGCTCGGGCTGGGCTCGCCGCGGTGGGCGCTGGCTGGCCTGGGCGCCAGCGTGGCGTTCATGACCCTGGTCCGGCCTGGGGACGCGGCCTACCTGGCCATCCCGCTGCTGGCCGTGACGGCGGCCCGCTGGTGGCCCAGTCGGAGGGGGCAGAGCTGGAGGGGGCAGAGTTGGCCGGGACTGTGGGCCGGGCCGGCGGTGATCGTGGCCGGGCTGGTGGCGGGCGGAGCCGAGTGGGTGATAGAGGCCTGGGTGCGGTTCGGCGGGATCGGCGCGCGGCTGCAGGCCGCCGGGGCGGAGCAGAACGGGTTCGGCCTGCATTTCGCGCTGCTCGATGAGCTGCGCGCGCTGAACGGGCCCACGCTGTGCCGGCCGTGCACGATCGGGGTCCGGGACCCCGGGCTCGACCTGTGGTGGTTCGTGCTGCCGGCGCTGGTCGGGCTGGGGCTGCTGGCCGCGTGGCGGCTGGCCCGGGTTCCGTGGCTCAGCGTGGCGCTGCCGGCGGTATGCGGGCTGGTACTGGCCGCGCAGTACCTGTTCATGATCGACTACGCCGCGCCGCGGTTCCTGCTGCCGGCCTACGCGCTGCTGGCCATCCCGGCCGCGGACGGCGTGGTGTTCCTGCTGAGCGCGTTCGGCCCGGAGCTGCGGCCGGCCGTGACCGCGATCGTAACCTCCGTGCTCATCGTCCAGCTGCTGACCCAGCACCTGGTGCTGGACCACGAGGCCAGCGGGACGGTTCTGTTCCACGACGACTACGGGCGGGTCGCGGCCGAGCTGGCCGCCCACGGCGTCCGGCCGCCGTGCCTGATCACGGGGGTGCAGTACCTCCCGATCGCCTGGTACGCGGGGTGCGCGTCGAACGGGCCAGCCAGGCCGGGGGAAGCCGAAGCGGTCATCGTGCAGACGATCGGCCGGCCGCCCGCCTACGCCAGGAAATGGCGGGTTTACCGCATCACCAGCACCAGGATTCTCAAGGTAAACGCCTACATAGGGTGACGTGAGAAGCCCGTTAGAGACGCCACGTTTTCGCGCGGATAGAGGTTTACTGGAGGGGTACGCGGTGGCGGGTCGTCATTTTGGAGGCGGGTTGCCGTGCCCACGGTACGTCGGATCATTGTTGGCGTGCACGGGTCTGTGCGGAGCCTGCAGGCCCTGCGCTTCGCGGCGGACGAGGCCCGGCACCGGGCCGTGCCGCTGGTGGCGGTCATCGCCTGGGTGCCGCCCGGCGGTGACATGGCCGAACGACGGCTCTCCTCGCCCCACCTGCGCAAGATCTGGCGCGACGCCGCCTGGCAGCAGCTCTGGGGAGCCTTCGACGCCGGCCTGGGCGGCGTCCCCGAGGACCTTAGCGTCCAGCCGCAGGTGGCCCGGGGCGAGACTGGGCCGGTGCTGGTCGATCTGGCCAGCGAGCCCGGCGACCTGCTCATCATCGGCACCGGGCGGCGGGCCAGCCTGGGCCGGGCGCTGCGGCGTTCGGTCAGCCGGTACTGCCTCGCCCATGCCAGGTGCCCGGTGCTCGCGGTGCCGCCGCCGGCGCTGATGGACGAGCTGGGTCACGGGCTGCGCTCGTGGCAGCGGCGGCACTCCCTCATCCCGGACACGCCCGACCTCTGAGCGGCCGCTGGCGCGAGGCCCGTTCGGCCATTTTTATCGGGGTGCATGGGTTCCGTTAGGAACTGAACGGCAGCTGCATGGGTCCTGTAAGGACGCCTCTACCTGGGGATTTCCCGTCGTTTACTTCAGATGTGCCTGAGGCCGTGAACGCGGCCGGGCGGCTGAAATCTCTGACGGCACATCCCTAGGAGTCACCGTGTGGGACCTGTTCTTCGTCGGCCTGACGATCGTCGTCTTCGCCGTCCTCATCCTCATCGTGAAGGGGATTGAGACCTTTGAGCGCTGAGAACTGGATCGGCCTGATCGGCGGCATCTTGCTGACGATCTACCTGTTCGTGGCCCTCGTCCTTCCTGAGAGGTTCTGATGAATTCCGCGCTTGCGGGCTGGCTGCAGTTCCTGCTGCTGTTCGCGGCCCTGGCGGCGTGCTACATCCCGCTCGGCAACTACATCGCGCGCATCTTCACCGACACCAAGCACTGGCGAGTCGAGCGCGGCATCTACAAGCTGACCGGCATCGACCCCGACGCGGACATGCGGTGGAGCGTCTACGCCCGGTCCATCCTCGCGTTCTCGCTGGTCTGTGTGCTGTTGGTGTACCTGGTCGAGCGCACCCAGCACTGGCTGTTCTGGGTGGTCGGGATGGCGAACGTCACGCCGGACACGGCGTGGAACACGGCGGTCTCGTTCACCACGAACACCAACTGGCAGAACTACGCCGGTGAAGCCACCATGAGCTACCTGACCCAGCAGAGCGCGCTGATGGTGCAGCAGTTTATGTCGGCCGCGGTCGGCCTGGCGGTCGCGATCGCGATGATCCGCGGCTTCACCCGGTCCCGGACCGACCGGCTCGGCAACTTCTGGGTCGACCTGACCCGCGGCACGATCCGCCTGCTGATACCGCTGGCGGTCATCGGCTGCCTGGTCCTGGTGGCCGGCGGGGCGATCGAGAACCTGGCCAACTACCACACGATCAGCACGCTGTCCGGCGCCCACCAGACCATCCCCGGCGGTATGGTGGCCTCGCAGGAATCCATCAAGGACCTGGGCAACAACGGCGGCGGCTGGTTCAACGTCAACGCGGCCCACCCGTTCGAGAACCCCAACCCGTTCACGAACTGGTTCATCATCTTCTGGCTGCTGCTGATCCCGTTCGCCACGCCGCGGGCGTTCGGCAAGATGGTCGGCGACAACCGGCAGGGTTACGCACTGGTCGCCGTCATGGTGATCATCTGGGCGGCGGCCGTCGGCGGGATCAGCCTGTTCGAGGCGCTGCACGGCGGCGCAGGCCCGATGCTGGCGCACGGCGCCGCGGAGGGCACCGAGGTGCGGTTCGGCACGCCCGGGTGCTCGTTGTTCGCGTCGTCCACCACGGTCACCTCGACCGGTTCGGTGAACTGCTTCCATGATTCGCTGACGCCGTTCGGCGGCGGGATCGCGCTGTTCGACATCGCGCTGGGCGAGATCGCCCCCGGCGGGATCGGGGCCGGGATGTACGGCATCCTGGTGCTGGCCATCGTGACCGTGTTCGTGGCCGGCCTGATGGTGGGCCGGACGCCGGAGTACATCGGCAAGAAGATCCGGCCGCAGGAGATGAAGTACGCGTCGCTGTACTTCCTGACCCTGCCGGTGATCATCCTGACCATGTCGGCGATCGCGATCGGCACGCACTGGGGCCAGAGCGCGATCTTCAATCCCGGGCCGCACGGGCTGACCGAGATCGTGTACGCCTACGCCTCCCAGGCCAACAACAACGGGTCGGCCTTCGCCGGCCTGGGCACCGCAGCGACGTTCTACCAGATCACCGGCGGCATCACGATGCTGCTCGGCCGGTTCGCGCCGGAGATCTTCGCCCTCGGCCTGGCCGGGTCGCTGGCCAGACAGGCACCGACACCGGCCAGCGCCGGAACGCTGGATACGAGGACGCCGCTGTTCGTCGGCATGCTCGTCGGCGTGATCCTCATCCTCGTCGGCCTGACCTACTTCCCCGCGCTCGCGCTGGGCGTGTTCGCAGAAGGACTTCACTGAGATGTCTGTGACAACTGAGACTCCCGGGACCCCGGCACCGGCCTCCTCCAGGCAGGCCACCGAACCGCGCAAGGTCGGCGGCGGCCTGCTCGACCCGAAGATGCTGTGGAAGTCGACCCCAGACGCATTCAAGAAGCTGGACCCCCGGGTCCAGGTTAAGAACCCGGTCATGTTCGTGGTCGAGGTCGGCGCCTTGCTGACCATGTACACGGCCATCCGTTCGCCGTCGGCGTTCAACTGGACCATCGTGGTCTGGCTATGGCTGACCGTGGTCTTCGCCAACCTGGCCGAGGCGGTGGCCGAGGGGCGCGGCAAGGCGCAGGCCGACACGCTGCGCAAGGCCAAGCGGGAGACGATGGCGCGACGACTCGTCGGCTGGAAGCCCGGGGCCGACCCTTCCTCACTGCGCGAGGAGTCGGTGGCGGGCACAGCACTGATGCTCGGCGACCACGTGGTGGTCGAGGCGGGCCAGGTCATCCCCGGTGACGGGGACGTGGTCGAGGGCGTCGCGTCGGTGGACGAGTCGGCCATTACCGGCGAGTCCGCCCCGGTCATCCGCGAATCCGGCGGCGACAGGTCCGCGGTCACCGGCGGCACCACCGTGCTGTCCGACCGGATCGTGGTGCAGATTACGTCCAAGCCGGGCGAGACGTTCATCGACCGGATGATCGCCCTGGTCGAGGGGGCCAAGCGGCAGAAGACGCCGAACGAGATCGCGCTGAACATCCTGCTGGCCTCGCTGACCATCATCTTCATGCTGGCGGTGATCTCGCTGCAGCCGATGGCGTTCTACTCCAAGGCGCCGCAGACGCTGGTGATCCTGGTGGCCCTGCTGGTGGCGCTGATCCCGACCACGATCGGCGCGCTGCTTTCGGCGATCGGCATCGCCGGTATGGACCGGCTGGTCCAGCGCAACGTGCTGGCCATGTCCGGTCGCGCGGTCGAGGCGGCCGGCGACGTGAACACGCTGCTGCTTGACAAAACCGGCACCATCACCATCGGTAACCGGCAGGCCACCGAGTTCCTGCCGGTGGGCGGGGTCCTCGAGTCCGAACTCGCCGACGCGGCGCAGCTGTCGTCGATGGCGGACTACACGCCGGAGGGCCGTTCCATCGTGGTGCTCGCCAAGGATCAGTACGGGCTGCGCGAGCGGTCCGAAGGCGAGCTGCAAGGCGCCGAGTTCGTCGAGTTCACCGCGCAGACCAGGATGAGCGGCATCGACCTGGCGGACGGACGCGAGGTGCGCAAGGGCGCGGCCGCGTCGGTGGCCCAGTGGATCAGGGACAACGGCGGGACCGTGCCGGATGACCTGAGCCCGATGGTGGAC
>JBAPYC010000288.1:0-8105 GCA_049284535.1 Streptosporangiaceae bacterium | reverse complement strand
GCGGGTCTCCCACAGCGGCCCCAGCCCGTCTTCGTGGGCGACGGCATTCTGCACGATCAGCGCCTGGACCCGGTCGGGGTGCGCCAGCGCCAGCCTGAACCCGATCGGTCCGCCGTAGTCCTGCAGGTCCTCCCAGAGCTGGAACGGGGTGGGCCGGCCCCAGAACCAGTATCCGACGTACACCTTGTCCACGACCAGGCCCGGTGTTACGACCAAGGTGTGCGGAACGGTCGCCTGGTGATGCGGGTCGGTGTACTCCTCGATCTCGAAGGCCCGTTGCACCTTAAGGTCCACGTCGGCCAGGTACGGCCAGTGCGCTCCGGTCGAGATCCGCAGCTTGTAGACGTCGTGCAGGTCCTTGGGCAAGATGGTGACCAGCTGGGTGAACGCCACCGGGCACCACTGGTGGAACCGCACCATCTCCCGTTGCTGCTGCCGCTCCGCGGGCAATGCTCGCCGCGGCCGAGCATCACGATCATGGCGTCGTCGCCCTGAAGCTCCGACAGGCGGTGCATCACTCTGTTCTCGTCGGGGAGCGTGAAGTCGGGCAGCATTGCTCCCGAAGTGAGTCCCTTGCTCATGACTGGTCTCCCTAGTTCCTAGTGAGGCCGGACGCCAGGGATGGCGAGCCGGAGGCGGTAAATGCTGGTCAGAGCTGTGATGTAGAGAATGCGGGCGTCCCCCCCAGGCGAGGTTGTGCGGGCTTTCGGGAAGTCGCAGGGTGCCCAGGCGTGCCTGCATATCAGGGCGGCAGGCGCTCGCCAGCGCTGACTGAGGTGCTGATGGTGTTCCCCTGCGGGGCTAGCGGGCACTGCCACGCGTCGTTGTACCGGCACGAGGGGTGGTAGAGGAAGTTCAGGTCGATGATCAGCCGGTCGGCTCGCCCGCCAAGGTCCGCGCCCTTGGCGGTATCGAGGGCGTACCGGCCGCCGCCGTAGCTGGACTGGCCCGCGGTGCCATCGCGCAGCGGCAGGAACAGGCCACCCGCGTACTGCCGCAGCCACCACACGTCGATGACCGCCTCCAGCGGCGGGGGCAGCCGCACGCAGCCGATGCGGGCCATCGGGGTAACGCCGTCGCTGGTCGGGATGGACAGCGACATCGCACGTTCGGCCGGGAGCAATGGCACCTCAAAGCGCAGGCCCGGATCGTAGGGCCAATATGGCAGGCCCGTCGTGCGCAGGGGGTCGCCGGGTGGCAGCGGGCTCTGCGGATGGGACCGGAACAGCTCATCCCGGCCGTGCCGCCATAGCGCATGCCCGCGCTACGGATCGTCCTCGGCACGCACGGCCGCATAGAGCTCACTGGTGATGCGCCTCCAGCTGGTCAGCTCCAGCTCGGCACTCATCGTGCCACCGTCGTGTCATGCCCGCGCGGGCACGGACCTGTTGTCATGACTCTCCCGTCAATAGCCGCACGGACGGAACAAAGCCCAGCTGCTGCCTAGCCTCGAAGCCGCGACACGATTCTCGTTCTTTATGTGCTGAGGCCGGACGGCGGACCGGGCTCGCAGCTGATGTCAGATGCGCCGGCCGACTCCACCGCGATCAGTTCGATCCCGAAGTCACGCAGCCGGTCGAGCAGCCCGTACAGCTGGGCCTGGTCACGTACGTCACCGACGAGCACTGTCTGGTTGGGACCAGGTTCCAGGGCCATCCCGTCGAAGGCGGACTCGAAGCGCTCGCTCAGCCGCCCCCGCAGGATGATCCGGTATCTGCTCGTAGCCACGGGTCAGGTCCCGTACCTCTGCGCCTCGCCGGAACCGGCCGGCACTGCCGAGATGGCACCGGAGGCGGCGCGCTGCTGGGCCTGGGTGATGGCCCAGGCGGCGTTGATCAGCCCGATGTGGCTGAACGCCTGGGGGAAGTTGCCGATCATCTCGCCGCTGCCCGCGTCGACTTCCTCGGCCAGCAGGCCGACGTCGTTGATCGCCGCCACGGCCCGCTCGAAGGTGGCGGTGGCCGGGCCGAGCTCCCCGGCCAGCGCCTGCGCCTGGGCCAGCCAGAACGTGCACAGCAGGAAGGTGCCCTCCTCCCCGGCCAGGCCGTCGTGCGCCAGGTAGCGGTATACCAGGCCGCGCTTGTCGGTCAGGCGCGCGGCGGTAGCGTCGATGGTCGCCTTCATCCGCGGGTCATCCCCGGGCAGGAAGCCGGTGATGGCGAGCATCAGGTTCGAGGCGTCAAGATCGTCGCCGCCGAAGGCCTGGGTGAACGCGCCGGCCTTCTCGCTCCAGCCGCGGGAGAGGATGGCGGCGCGGATCTCCTCGCGGGCGGCGGCCCACCCTTGGGCCCGGTCTCCCGCGCCGAGCTGCGGGGCCAGGGCGATCGCCCGGTCGAGCGCTACCCAGCACATCAGCTTGGAGTACACGAAGTCCCGTGGCTCGCCGCGGATCTCCCAGATGCCCTGGTCTTTCTCCCTCCACCGGCTGGCGGCGGTGTCCGCGGCGGCGGCCAGGAACTGCTGCGTGACCGGGTCGAGCTCGCCGAGCTGATCGACGAGCCGCTGGGCGGCGCCGAGCAGCTCGCCGTAGACGTCCAGCTGCCGCTGGGTCCACGCGCCGTTGCCCACCCGCACCGGCCGGCTGGCCCGCCACCCGGCCAGGTGCGGCAGCTCCCGCTCGGACAGGTCACGCTCGCCGCCGATCCCGAACATGATCTGCAGATCGGTGCCGCGCTGGAGCTGGGACGCGGCCGCGTCGGCCAGGAAGCCGAAGAACTTGTTCGCTTCATCGGGACACGCCGCCACCCACAAGGCCTCCATGGTCAGGCTGGCATCACGCACCCAGGTGTACCGGTAATCCCAGTTCCGCTCCCCTCCGATGGTCTCCGGCAGCGAGGTCGTGGGCGCGGCGACGATGGCGCCGGTCGGCTGGAACGTGAGCGCCTGCAGCACCCGGCCGGAGTGGTGGACCAGGTCGCGCCAGGGCCCCTCGTAGGTCTGGTGGATGGCCGACCAGGATCGCCATCCTGCGACGGTGTCCTCAAGCCGGTCGGCCATCTGGCTGGCGTCCCAGGCTTCCAGCGGCGGCTCCTGCATCTGCCCGTGCTGGAGCGCGAACATAACCGTCTGGCCAGCGGTCAGATGCAGGCGTGCGGTGGCGGTGGCCCCGTCGAGGAGGAAACTGGCCGGCCCGGAAAGCAGGAGCCGGCCTGCGCCGCCCCGCGCGGCCAGGCCGCCGGGTACCGCCTCCAGAATCGGGTGAATGAGGCCGTATTCCAGACGCGGGGCATAGGTGACATCGATCTCCAGCTCGCCGTCCGTGCACTCCAGCCGGCGCAGCAGGACCCCCGGCGACCCGGCGCCCAGATGGTGGCCGCGGTCGTTGCGGCCCACGGCCAGGGCGTCGGTCAGCACCGCGGTCCCGGCCTCCGCCCGGAACGCGGTTTCCAGCACCATGGTCTGGTTCAGGTACGCGCGGCTGGCCCGGAAGTCGCCGGCCGGCCGGATCGCGAAACACCCGCCGGCGGGGTCGAGCAGGCGGCAGAACACCGACGGCGCGTCGAAACGCGGGAAACACAGCCAGTCCACCGACCCGGCCCGGCTGACCAGAGCCGCGGAGCGGCAGTCCGACAGCAGGGCGTAGTCGCCGATCGGCAAGCCATCCATCGTGGGCTCCTTTCTATGCAGGTTCAAAGGCCGTAGGCCTCGAGCAGGTGAAGCCAGACTTCGCTAATGGTCGGGAACGACGGCACCGCGTGCCACAGCTGGTCGACGGTCACGCCCCCGCAGATGGCGACCGTCGCCGAGTGAAGCAGCTCTTGCAGTCCCGGTCCGGTGAACGTCGCGCCGACGACAGTCCGGCGGTCATTGTCGATCACCAGCTGGCTGGTACCGCGGATACCGTTGCCCTGGGTGTACGCGCCGGGAACCTCCCCGGTCGGGGTGCTGACCACGGTGACGTGCAGCCCATCAGCTCGCGCCTCGGCGACGGTACGGCCGACGGCGCACACCTGCGGGTCGGTGAACGTCACCCGGGGCACCACGGCATGAGAGACCACATCGGCCGCTTCCCGGCCCAGAATCGTCGCGGCGGCGATACGGCCGTGGTACTTCCCCATGTGGGTGAGCGGGGCTAGGCCGTTGCAGTCGCCGATCGCGTACAGCCACCCGCCGGGAACGCCGACCGCGCGCAGCGCCGCGTCCACCCGGACCGGAAGCCCGGGCTCCAGCCCGACGTGCTCCAGGCCAAGGCCAGCGGTGGCTGGTCGGCGGCCCACCGCCACCAGGATCTCATCGCCGGTGAACTCCCGCCCGTCGGCCAGGCTTGCCACGACCGGGCCGTCGCGACCCACCCGGCGGGCCGCGATCATCCGGACGCCGGTGACCACGGTGATGCCTTCGGCCTCGAACGCGGCGCGCAGCTCCTCGCCGGCGAACGGCTCCTCGCGCGCGAGCAGCCTGGCTGAGCCCTCGAGGACCACGACTTTCTCACTACCGAGGCGGTTGAACGCCTGCGCCATCTCGGCGCCGACGGCGCCGCCGCCGAGCACGAGCAGCCGCCGCGGGAGTTCTTTCGTGCTGGTAACCGCCCGGTTGTCCCACGGCCGGGCTTCGCTCAGGCCGGGAATCGGGGGGATCACCGAACTGCTGCCGGTGGCCAGCACGACTGCCCTGTCCGCGCGGAGCCGCCGGGTGCCGCCGTCGGCGGTCTCGACCTCGACCGCCCGCTCCCCGGTCAGGCGCCCGGTGCCGCGAATCAGCACGATGCCTTTGCTCTCCAGCCAGCCGAGCTGCCCGTCATCACGCCAGCCGGAGGTCATGTAGTCGCGCTGGACGAAGGCGGCCGCCGTATCAAGCCGGCCCGTGATCGCCTCGGCGGCGCCCGGCGCCCGCCGCGCCGCGGCGAGCACGTCGCCTGGCCGCAGGAGCGTCTTGGACGGGATGCAACCCCAGTACGAGCATTCCCCGCCGACCAGCTCTCGTTCCACGATGGCCACGCGCAGGCCGCCGTCAGCCCCTCGGCCAGCAGCGTGTTCCCCGGCCGGCCCGGCCCCTATCACCAGCACGTCATAAGTGTCAGCCACAGGTGATCCCTCCTCCGCGTCACGATCGTTGTTGTGCCCTGTTGGTAGGGAGTCTCGGCAGCCCCTGCGTGTGTTACAGCGCCGATGGCGTAACGCCGGGCACCGTCGCCGAGACCACGGATCATCACGGCCCGCGCCGCGGGTCGCCGTTACCGGAGGTGTGACGATGCGGCAGCTGCCGCCGTTTGGATGTGATCCTGTCGACCCGGCCGTGCTGTACGGCGATCTGCCGCCCCGATGGCCTGGATCGACTGGGACGCCGCGCTCACCGCCCTCCATGACGGGCAGATCCCCGTCTGCAGCGGAGAACAGCGCATCCTCCAGCTCGCCGCCAGCATCGCCGACGGCACCCTCGTCTCCCTCCGCCAGGCCATTCCCGGCCTGGACAACCGGAACCTGAAACTCCTGATCACAGCCATCCGCCACGCCGCAGATTACACCCCCGCCGCTAGCAAGCCATCACCTCAGTAGGCCCGGCCGGCCACCCCGGCCAGGCCTGCTGACATCCACGAAAATCCGCGACGCGCCTCACTCGCAGCGAAGCTCCCCATAGGGCAACTGCCGCGGGGGCCAGGCGACTTCTGCGCGGAGGGCCGGGCCGATCCGGCTGGTGCGGCGGGCCGGTCCATCCGCCGGGTGGCCGCGAGTCAGCGAGTAGCTCACCCGCACCACGTCGTGGTCCTCGCCGGGCTCGTGGCGGTAGATCACGTCCTCCCAGCTGCGGGAGGAGTACAGCAGCCGCGCTGGCTACTTGACGTTCGTGTCGTAGAAGTCCTTGATGCCGCTCGCGATCTCGTCGAGGCAGTCCTCGACGGCGAAGTGCCCGGAATTCAGTCGGGCCATTCTGGCGTCGGGCAGGTCGCGCAGGTACGCCTCGCCCCCTTCGGGGGTGAAGAAGATGTCCCCTTGGCCCCAGAAGATGAGGGTCTTGGGCTGGTCGGTGCGGAGCCGCTCTTGCCAGGTGGGATAGAGGGCGGCGTTCGTGCGGTAGTCGTAGAACAGGTCGAGCTGCACGCGGTGGGCGTTGGGACGGGCGAGGAAGAACAGGTCCATGTTCCAGTTGTCAGGACTAATCTTGCTGGGGTCTGGGTGGCCTGTGGTGTAGATGGCCTTGACGGTGTCGTGTTGCAGGAAGGCCTCGAGCGGGGCCTCGGTTTCAGCATTCCGGTTCGCCCAGAGCACGTGCCGGATGCCGTCCCAGGTCTCGGTGAAGCCCTCTTCGTAGCTATTCGCATTCTGAATGACCTGCCACTGCAGCCAGTCGGGGTGCTTCTCGATGAGGCGGTTGCCGATTGGACCGCCGTAGTCCTGCATGTAAATCCCCATCGGGCCGGTGAAACCGACCGAGGTGAGCAGGCCGTCGACGATCTCGGCGAGGTGGCCGAAGGTGTAGTTCCACGTCGCCGGGTCCGGCATGTCAGTGTTCCCGAAGCCGGGGTAGTCCGGTGACAGGACATGGAAGCGGTCGGCGAGGGCCGGGATGAGGTTGCGGAACTGGTGGGAGGAGGCGGGAAACCCGCCCAGTAGCAACAGCTTTGCGTCGCTGGGGTCTCCGGCTTCTCGGTAGAAGACGTCAAGTCCTTCCACCTTGGCGGTGTGGTACATGGTCATGCTGACCTCCGGTGGTGGGCCGTCTCGAGCGGCTGCCCGAGCGGGCGATGAGAGTACGTTCGGTTATTTGGAATCAACCGCCCTCGGCTACGGTCCGAGCCATCCGCATGCCTTCGGGCCGATTGCGTGAAGCCAGTCTTGCCACGTGATCTGCGCCGCACATCGTCAGGTCAGCTGATGGCGGCTCGTCCTGTGCGGGTATAAGACGCAGTTCTGGAAGACCAAGGCGATGTCAAAGTCCTTCGGGTCCGGCCGCGGGATGCGGCATGGCCCCGACGCGGTGCCTGCTGGTCTTGTCCCCGGTCAGTTGTTGCGGCCGGGCAGGCCGCTGACCAGGCCGGGGCACAGCCTGGCCGATTCTGGCTGGTGCTGCGGCATGACCATACACATAGCTTGACGATGTGAGACGTCAGGCCTGCTACGTCCGCGACCCCGATGGCCACCTGATTGAGGCGCGCCGTTCTCCTGGCGGATCTCGTCGCCACCGGGGAGCGGATAGGGCGTGGGGTGACGATGTTGATCCGGATGCCTGCCGTGCCAGCTCCGCGGCCAGGCCCAGGGTGTAAACGCCGAGGGGCGCCTTGGCCGCACCGTAGTACAGCAGCGGGGTCGCGCCGCCGGAGAGTATGTTAGCGCTCGACGAGTAACGCCCCAATATCGGCCCCGGCAGGCCACTCCCGGTAGCCCGCGGTGCGGCACCCGCTCGGCTCGCGTTCACGGCTCGTGCACACTGCGGCCGCGCTTCGTAACCGGTTTGTGCGGTGGCCACCTCACCGTTGCCGACCTCGACCGCAGACGGATCCTCCGAAACCCGTCCTGGGCGGCCTGATCAACGAATACGCGCGCGCTGCCTGATATCCCGAAGAACCGCAGGTCACGACGCTAGTCCTATTTTCGAGCGGCACAGGTTCCGTGCCGGGTCCGCCGCGGACGGGCACGGCACCCCGGCATCACGACCGCGTCCCACCCGCGGTCCGGGTCAGCGAGCTAGGCGACCAGCGCGGCGGCCTGCGGGCGCCTGGCCCACGGCAGCGTCCGGCTCTCCCCGGTATCGAAGAACTGCGCCACTATCGTGCCGTGTCCCGCCGTCAGCATGGCAGCCTGCTGCAACTGCCGCGCCCGTGACGTCACCGGATCCTGCCAGTCCTCCCTCGACACTCTGTCGTAGAACGCGAACCGCACGCATCCCCGGCTCTGCAACCCAGCCCGGCTCTGGCCCAGGCCCTCCGCCCAGGACGCGAGCATGTCCACGCCCGGCCCGCCTGGCGGGAGCATCCCTATCGGCGCCGCACACACGTCCAGGCCTCCTTCCCGGCACGCGCTGAAGATAACTACGCGGATGACGGGTCGACCGCGGCCAGGAACCTGACAGGATCGATGTACTGCCGAAACTCCACGATTTGATGGTCTCGCGTCACCCATACATGAGCGAACGGAACCTCTAGTCTGACGCCGGTCTTTCGCCCCATC
>JBAPYC010000287.1:0-2172 GCA_049284535.1 Streptosporangiaceae bacterium | reverse complement strand
GCCCTGCGGCTGCCCGACCCGCTGGACTACGCCACCGCCCTGATCGGCATCATCGGCGCCGGCCGGGTGGTGGTTCCGCTCGACCCGGCCGCGCCCGGTATCGAGCTCGAGCGGATGCTCACGGTGGCGAACCCGCAGGTCGTGGTCGGCAGCTCCGCCAGCGACCTGCGGCACTGCGACCTGCGGCCCGGCCTAACGGTCATCAGCCCGCCGGACCTGCTGGCCACCGGCAGCGCGCTGCCGGCCGGGCTGTCCGCCTCGGGCGGGATCTTCCTGTGCACGAGCGGGACCACGGGCACGCCCAAGGGCATCCTGCTCCGCGACGACCAGCTGGCCCACGTGGCGGGGGCCGTGGCGGTCCACCACCGGCTGAAGCCGTCCGACCGGGGCTACTGCTGCCTGCCGCTGTTCCACATCAACGCCGAGGTGGTCGGGCTGCTGGGCACCCTGGCCGCCGGGGCCTGCCTGGTGCTGGAGCGCAAGTTCAGCCGGCGGGGCTTCTGGCCGCTGATCGAATCGCGCCGCATCACCTGGATCAACGCGGTGCCCGCCATCATCACCGTGCTGGCCATGGACCCGGCTGGGTCGTTCCGGGCGGCCAGGCGGGTCCGGTTCGTGCGTTCGGCCTCGGCGCCGCTCGCGCCTTCGGTGCTGGAGCGGTTCGAGGCATCGTTCGGCATCGCGGTGATAGAGACCTACGGGATGACCGAGGCGGCCAGCATGATCACCGCGAACCCGCTGGACGGGCCGCGCAAGGCGGGGTCGGTGGGACGGCCGGCCGGGGCCGAGGTGCGGGTGCTGCCGCTGGCGGGGGCTGCAGGTGCGGTGGACGTGGTCGGCAGGGTGCAGATCCGCGGGCGAGGCGTCATCACGCAGTACGCGGCGAACGGCCGGCCCGGCGCCATCGACCCAGACGGCTGGCTGGACACCGGCGACCTCGGCTACCTGGACCAGGACGGCTACCTGTTCCTGGCCGGGCGGTCCGACGACGTCATCAACCGCGGCGGCGAGAAGATCTACCCGCGGGAAATCGAGGACTTCCTGCTGGCCCAGGACGGCGTCTCGTCCGCGGCCGTGGTCGCCGCGCACGACGAGGTGCTCGGGGAACGGCCGGTCGCCTACGTGGTGCCCGCGGGATCCTGGCGGCCAGACGAGCTCGGGGACGCGCTCCGCACAGCCTGCGAGATGGGCCTGCCGCGGATGAAGAGGCCCAGCTCGTTCAGTATCGTTCCTGAACTTCCGCTGGGACCAACAGGCAAGATCGCGCGGCGGCGGCTGAAGGAACTGGCGATGACGCCGGGATAACTCAGTCGACCCGGTGGATGCGGTACTCGATCCGGCGGTCCCCGGCCAGGCGGCCCTCGCCGACGAACAGGTGCTGGGTGAGCCAGGCGTAGCGGGGATCGCCGGTGTCGAACTCCGCGACCATGCGCATGTGCTGGTCGGTGTACGCCGTTGCCGTGCCGTCGCGCAGGGCGTTGATGAAGATCTCGTTCTCGCGGATGATCCCGGCGTCGTAGCGGAGCATGACGATGGCACCGTCGTCGGTGCCGAACGTGATCCGCTGGTCCTGGCGGCGGATGCCGTCCGGGCCCAGCCGGATCCAGTCCGCGCCGGGCATGACCAGGTGGGCGCGGATGCGGTCGCCGGCCAGCGCCGCCTCGGTGACCTGCCAGCACAGCCGCGCGCCGAACGGGCTGCCGGTGGTCGGGCCCCACGGGCCCGCGATCGTCTCGGTGAAGGTCATCTCGGGGACCAGCCGCATGCGTTGCCTTCCCTGTGCGCTTCTTTTTTAGAACCACTATGCTGGTTCTGAATGAGAAGCGCAAATCCGCCTCAGCCGGGTCGGCCGGTCCGCGGCTCACGCACTGGCCGGCCGATGATGGCCGCGCTGGACCTGCTGGGCCGCCGCTGGACGCTGCGGGTGATCTGGGAACTGCAGGCCGAGCCCGCCGGGTTCCGTGAGCTGCGCCGCCGCTGTGACGACATGTCGTCCAGCATGCTGGCCAAGCGGCTGCGTGAGCTCGAGGAGGCTGGCCTGGTGACCAGCGGAGGCGATGGCGCTTATCGGCTGACCGAGCTCGGCCGGGGGCTTGGCCCGGCGCTGGAGCCGCTGCGCGGCTGGGCCAGCGACTGGGCGGCCGCTACGGGGGCGGGGGCGGAGCCGGAGCC
>JBAPYC010000286.1:0-3266 GCA_049284535.1 Streptosporangiaceae bacterium | reverse complement strand
GCTACGCCGGGCTCAAGGCCCCCAAGCAAGCCGCCCGCGACGTCGCTGACCTGCTGCCCCCCGTCGACGACCGGCCCGCCAGGGCCAGGCAAGGCAGCAACATCCCAGGCGGCACCAACAACCCCAGCGGCATCAACGGCCAGCCCCAACGCGGCTCCAGCGGCTACCCGCAGGCCCGCCCGGACCCAGGCCGCAACGCCACCACGGCCCGCCCGGCCACCATGGCCGGCCTGGCCGTCATGGTCGCGGCCATCGCCCTGACCGTCGTGCTCCCGGTCGCGGGCCTGGCCGTCTCGCTCGCCGTGATCACCTTGCTCCGTGCCGCCGAACGGTCCCAGAGCTCCCTGGCCGCCCGCAGGTCGGCCCGCGGCCCCCGCCCCAGCGACCTGCTCGTCGTCATCATCACGTCCCCGCTCACGGTCGTCCGCGCGCTGCTCACCGAGGTCCTCATGGCCCCGCTGGCCGTCGGCGTCGGCGCGGTCGTCTACGGCGTGACGCTGGCGGCCACGCACAGCCTGAACATGCCGCGGGCCGGCGCCTACGCGGCCGCGGCCATCGTGGCCTGGTACGGCCTCGGCCCGGGCTCCGGCCGCCCGCGCCGTCAGGTGAACCGGATCGCCGGCGTCGTCGCCCGGACCCCGATGTCGGCGGTGGTGACGGCGCTGGTGGTCTGGGCGCTGGCCGCCGCGGCCGTCCTGTTCGCCGTGTCGCAGGCCCCGTACTACTGGCCGGCTTCGGCGCCGCACCTACCGGGCCTGCACGGCCTGATCACGGATGCCTGGAACTGGCTGACGCGGCAGATGCACCTGTGGGGCGCTTAACAGCTCGCCCAGGTCCGACGGCGGCATGGGCTTGACCATCCCCAGCGCCACCACCTCGTTGGCCAGCCTGGTACGCCGGTTCGGCCCCTCAGGGATGCGGAACTTCTGGTACAGCCGGAGCAGGTGCTGCTTGACCGCCGCCTCGGTCACGACCAGGTCGGTGGCGATCTCGTGCGCCGTGGCCGGGGTGGCGAAGGCCTCGTCGGACAGCGCGGGCCGGCACAGCGAGGTCAGCACGTCCAGCTCGCGCCGGGTGAGCTCGGGCACCGCCGAGCGGCGCAGCTCGACCTCGGCGGTGATCTCCTCCTGGGGCAGCCCGCCGATCCGGCAGCGCGCCACGCCGAAGCTCAGCACGTCGCCTTCCTCCAGCAGCCGGCGGGCGATGGGCCGCCCGTTAACGCGGGTGCCGTTGCGTGATAAACCCAGGTCGGTGACGTAGACGTACGGGCCGCGGCGGACCAGCTCGGCGTGCAACCGCGACACGCTCGGGTCTTCCAGGCGGATGTCCACACCCTGACCGCGGCCGACGGTCGTCACTACCTCGCTCAGCGGGAAGACCTCGCCGCTTTCCTCGATCCGGAGGAACGGTGTAGCCACCGCGTCCCCCCCTTCTATCGGAGCCGACAGCGATATCTCACCACCGGGTTACCGTGTCACGTGTCTTAACGTGAGATTACATTCCCATCCGGGGTACACCGTGGTAACGACCTGCCCATGCCCCGGTAAACTTCCGAGCGGAAAGCCGGGAGGCACATGCATGGCGACTAGGCCGGCGAATGCTGGCGCCAGCGAGACCGGAGGCCACCGGGCCATCCGTCCCGAACGGGCCGGCAACCGCGAGGAGCCCGTGATCACCGGGCTGGCCTGGCTGCCTGTCCTGATCGTGCTGGCCGGCGTCGCCGCCGGGTTGTACACCGCCTGCCAGGGATCGAGGTACGCGGGGCACGGGGCCGGCCTGGTGGGCTGCGCGCTGCTGCTGGCGGCGCTGGCCCGGCTGGTGCTGCCCGCGCGCTACGCCGGCCTGCTGGTGACCCGCGGGAAAGCGTTCGACGTGCTGGCGTTCACGGTGCTCGGCACCGCGATGCTCGCCGTCGCGATATCGCTGCCATGAGCAGCTGTTAACGAAAGGGAAGCTGACCAACAATGGCGAAAATCAAGGTAGCGAACCCCGTCGTCGAACTCGACGGGGACGAGATGACCCGCATCATCTGGCAGAACATCAAGGACCAGCTGATCCTGCCCTACCTGGATATCGAGCTCGAGTATTACGACCTGGGCGTGGAGCACCGCGACGCCACCGACGACCAGGTGACGGTGGACGCGGCGCACGCCATCCAGCGGCACGGCGTCGGCGTGAAGTGCGCCACGATCACGCCGGATGAGGCCCGGGTCACCGAATTCGGGCTGAAGAAGATGTGGCGGTCGCCGAACGGCACCATCCGGAACATCCTCGGCGGCGTGATCTTCCGCGAGCCGATCGTCATCTCCAACATCCCGCGGCTGGTGCCGACCTGGACCAAGCCGATCATCATCGGCCGTCACGCCCACGGCGACCAGTACAAGGCGAGCGACTTCGTGGTCCCCGGCCCGGGCACGGTGACCATCACCTACGTTCCCGAGGGCGACCACGCTGCTGGCCAGGAGCGGCAGCCGATCGAGATGGAAGTGGCCAAGTTCACCGGCGGCGGCGTCGCCATGGCCATGTACAACTACGATGACTCGATCCGCGACTTCGCCCGGGCCACCATGCGCTACGCGCTGAATCGCAAGTTCCCGCTCTACCTGTCGACCAAGAACACGATCCTGAAGGCCTACGACGGCCGGTTCAAGGACATCTTCGCCGAGGTCTTCGAGTCCGAGTTCAAGGCCGATTTCGAGGCGGCCGGCATCACTTATGAGCACCGGCTCATCGACGACATGGTCGCCCAGGCGCTCAAGTGGGACGGCGGCTTCGTCTGGGCCACCAAGAACTACGACGGCGACGTGCAGTCCGACGTGGTGGCCCAGGGCTTCGGCTCGCTCGGCCTGATGACCAGCGTGCTGATGACCCCGGACGGCCGCACGGTCGAGGCCGAGGCCGCGCACGGCACCGTGACCCGGCACTTCCGGCAGCACCAGCAGGGCAAGCCCACCTCCACCAACCCGGTCGCGTCGATCTTCGCCTGGACCCGCGGCCTGGAGCACCGGGGCGAGCTGGACGGCACGCCCGAGGTCAGCCAGTTCGCGCACACGCTCGAGCAGGTCTGCATCCAGACCATCGAGGGCGGCCAGATGACCAAGGACCTCGCCCTGCTGGTCGGCCAGGACACCCCGTTCCTGAACACGCAGGACTTCCTGGCCGCACTGGACGGCAACCTGAGCAAGGCCATGACCGTCTAACACCCTTTAACGGCCGAACGGGCGGGGTGATCCGCCACCCCGCCCGTGCCTGCCTCAGCCCGGGAG
>JBAPYC010000285.1:0-3087 GCA_049284535.1 Streptosporangiaceae bacterium | reverse complement strand
GGACGGGCCCAGGCGGCGGCCCGTCAGCGACCAGGCGATCACGGCGATCGCGGCGACGCCGACGGCGATGATGGCCGGGAGCAGCCAGCCCGGTGCGCGGGCCGCGGAGTGCACCAGCCAGGCCGCGTAGGCGGCGCTGCCGGCCACGACGACGGCCAGGCCTATCGTCAGGCTGACCGCGGCCCGCTCCCGTGACCAGGCCGCGGCGACGCCGGTCCCGAGGATGGCGGCGACCGGCGGGGACAGCGCTGCGACGTAATAGGGCTGGACGTAGGTGACCGCGGAGAAGACCACGAAGAAGGTCAGCAGCACGCCGCCCCACAGGATGAAACAGGCCCGGAGCGGGTCGCCGCGCGGCTGCCGGCGCCGGCTGGCGATGCCCCAGGCCGCCACGACGGCGGCGGCCGGGATCAGCCAGCCCTCATCCCGGCCCAGGCGGCCGCTGAGCAGGCGGCCCGGGGTGCGTGCCGGGACGGGAAGGACGGCGCCCGGATCTACCCCGGCCGCCGCCAGCTGGAGTGGGGTCTCGCCGCCGAACCGGCCGAACCCGTTATAGGAAAAGACCTGCGAGTAGACGGAGTCGTCGTGGCTGCCGTCGACGTAGGGCCGGTCCGCGGCGGGTACCAGCGCCACGGCGGTCATCCAGGACAGCGACACCAGCGCGACGACCACGCCCGCGACCGCGAGCTGAGCGGTCCGCCGCACCGCCGAACCGGGCCCGGACAGCAGGTAGGCCAGGCCCAGCGCGGGCAGTATCACCCACGCCTCGATCTCCTTGGCCTGGAAGGCCAGCCCCACCCAGACCCCGGCCAGGATGAGCCAGCGCAGCCTTCCGGTGTCGTCGGCGATCGCCGCGGAGACGGCGTCGGCGGCCAGGACCAGCAGCAGGATCAGCAGCGAGTCGGAGATGTTCCCACGGTCCAGGCCGACGGTGGCCGGGCTGACCGCCAGGAGCAGCGCGCCGATCAGGCCGGCGGCCGGGCCGGCCAGCCGGCTCACCGCTCGGTAGAGCACCAGCACCGTGAGGATGCCCTCGATAATCTGCGGCAGGATGATCGCCCAGTTGTGCATGCCGAACGCCCGCACCGACAGCGCCTGGAGCCAGAACGCCCCGGGCAGCTTGTCCAGCGTGAGGGTGCCCGCTGGGTCGAAGGCACCGAAGATGAAGTCGTGCCAGCTCATAGACATACTGCGGACAGCCGCGGCGTAGTAGTACTCCTCCAGCCCGCCATGGCCGATGGCCCAGGCGTAGGACAGGCCCGCCAGGGCCGCGATCGCGACCAGGGCGAGGCGGCGTACCCAGGCCGACTCGGACATCGACGGCCAGCTCCGCTGCTGGCTCGACATAAGGCAGCACCTTAATGTCACCGTCAGTGCATTGCGGTAACGCCGGTGTCACAAACAATGGCCGTTTCGCCTGAGCTGACTACACCTATCGTACACATAAGGTGTAAACTAGGTGTATGAGCCGTGTGCGCACGAATATCGAGATCGAGGACTCCTACCTGCAGGTGGTCATGGACCGCTACGGCCTGCGGACCAAGACGGAGGCGGTCGAGCTGGCGTTGCGGCATCTGGCCGGGCAGCCCATGACCCGCGAGGAAGCACTCGCCATGCGGGGCGCGCACGCGATCGATGAACTTCCTTCAGATACACCCCCACCGGGGCTGGCCGCGTGATCCTCGCGGACACCTCGGCCTGGGTCGAATACGACCGTGCCACCGGAAGCGCCGTCGATCTTCGCCTGACCGAACTCATCTCCGCCGACGGCCCCGTCGCCGTCACCGAGCCGGTGATCATGGAAGTCCTGGCTGGAGCGCGCAACGATGCGCGGGAAGCAGACCTGCGCCGGCTTCTGCTGCGCTTCCACCTTTACCACTTCGATGCGGTCGCCGACTTCGACGGCGCCGCTCGCATCTACCGGCGCTGCCGGCAGGCCGGCATCACGCCCCGCGGACTCATCGACTGCATGATCGCCGCCGTCGCCAAGCGCCACCAGGCCACCCTGCTAGCCTGCGACGCCGACCTCGACCGCGTGGCGCACGTCATCGGCATCGAGCTAGACGAGCCCGCACGCCCGTAAATTTTGGGCCGAACGGGCATACCTCACCTCTCCGCTCAATGCGTCAGCCGCATCGCGGACCCGGCGCTATCCGCGCTCCGCGCCATCGCTGTACTTCGACGCACAACGACGCACAATTTTGTCATGGTGTCGATGACCGTCTCAGAGGCCCGCGCTGCGCTCCCCGAATTGCGACAACCTGCTGACCCAGGCAGCGGCAGACCCCCTGCCGGAAGGCCCGGGGCTGACCGCACGGCGGGCGGAGGAGCTAATCGCTTGGATCAGAGCCGGGCGAGACGCTCGGTAGTGGAAGCCTTCGACGCCGACGTGCTCATCTACGCCGCGGTGCCTGGTCATCCGCTGGCCGATCTCGGCGCCCCACCCGGCCGATCCGGACCCAGCTGAGCCGGAAACGTCTCCGCGGAGACGCGCCGGTGCACGTGTAGGCGCTCGCCGAGCGGGTAGCCGCCACTCCCACACCGAGGTTAAAGCAGAGGCAACA
This sequence comes from Streptosporangiaceae bacterium, assembly GCA_049284535.1. GTDB lineage: Bacteria > Actinomycetota > Actinomycetes > Streptosporangiales > Streptosporangiaceae > Palsa-504. The sequence continues at coordinate 523 of JBAPYC010000285.1, read as the reverse complement.
AAGGCAGAACGTGATGGGTGTGCCAGGTTCAGCAGCGACGGAGAGGTGGCGTCCTGAGCTTGCGGACCTGGACCTGCGTCCCACCGGTGAGCTGCTCGGCTTGTTCGTCGATGGCGAACTAGCCGCCCTGCAGGCCCTGCGGCAACGACTGGACCAGCTGATCCCGGTCGTCGACGCCCTCGCCGAGCGGTTCGCGGCCGGGGGCCGGATCGTTTACGCCGGTGCGGGCACGCCGGGGCGGCTGGGCCTGCTCGACGCGGCCGAATGCGGGCCCACCTTCGGCCTGGAGCCGGGACGGATCACCGCCGTGGTAGCCGGGGGACCGCAAGCCATTGCCAGTGCCCGCGAGGACGCCGAAGACCACCCAGAGGACGGCCGCTCGGCGGTGCGCGCGCTGTCGCTGCGTCCGGTGGACGCCCTGATCGCGCTGTCGGCGAGCGGGCGGACCCCGTTCACCCTGGGGGCAGCCGGAGCGGCCGCGGCAGCGGGCGCGCTGACCGTCGCCGTCGTCTGCGACGAGGGC
>JBAPYC010000284.1:0-5276 GCA_049284535.1 Streptosporangiaceae bacterium | reverse complement strand
CCGCCTACCCGACCTGCGCCAGGCCGGGCGCTGCCCCGAGGGCCGGCTTGCGCCACCTCAGCTTCCGCCGCCTCGGCCGCGGCGAGCTGGTCCGGTCGGGGCCGGGACACGTCGCGGGCGCGCATCGCGGTGTTCGGCGTCAGTTTCATCGTGGGCACGGCACCAACCTCCTCGGGCTCCAGCGTCATACCCGGCCGCCACCCGGGCCAAGCCGTCAGCGCGCGACAGACCCGCCCAGGCCGACGCAAGCGTTATCCGGTTGGACATCCTCCGCCTCGCCGGGCACAGTGATGCGGTGCAGGGGCCAGAGTCGATCCCGGAACCGATCCCGGGCATGCCATTTCCTGCCACCCCGGAGCCGCCCGCGGCCACCCCAGGGTCGCCGGCCAGCCCGCGGCAGCCGCCCCCGCGGACCTCACGGACCTCGCGGACCCTGTGGCGCAACCGGGACTTCCTGCTGCTGTGGAGTGGCCAGACGGTCAGCGAGATGGGGTCGGCCGTCACCCAGCTTGCGCTGCCGTTGACCGCCGTGGTGGTGCTGCGGGCAAGCACGCTACAGGTCGGCCTGCTGACCGCGGCCTCTAGCCTGGCCTTCGCCCTCATTGCCCTGCCGGCCGGTGCCCTCGTCGACCGGTGGGCCAAACGGCCCCTGATGATCTGGTGCGATGCGGCCCGGCTGGTGATCATCGGCTCGGTGCCGCTGGCCGCCGTGTGGCACGTGCTTACCCTGGGCCAGCTGTACGCCGTGGCGATCCTCGCGGGTGTGTGCACGGTGTTCTTCGACGTGTCCTACCAGAGCTTCCTGCCGGCCGTGGTGTCCCGGGAGGACCTGGTCGACGGCAACGGCAAGCTCGGCGCGAGCCAGTCGTTCGCGCAGCTGATCGGGCCCGGCCTGGGTGGCGGCCTGGTCGGGCTGGTCGGCGCGGCGAAAGCGATGACCGCAGATGCCATCTCCTATGCCGTCTCGGTGGCGTCCCTGCTGGCCATCAGGGTCCCAGAGGCGGCGCCCGAACGGCCCGCCGACGGCCACCCGCCCTTGCGAACCGAGATCGCCGAAGGTCTGGTGTTCGTGTTCCGGCACCCGATCCTGCGCAAGATCGTGGCCTGCACCGCCACCGCCAACCTGTTCGGCGCCATGGCCTCGGCCCTCTCGATCATCTTCCTGGTCCGCGGCTTGCACGTCCGCCCGGCCGATACCGGCCTGCTGATCGCCCTGTCCAGCCTGGGCGGAGTGGCTGGCGGCGTGCTGTCGGGCCGGCTGAGCCGGCGCATCGGCTCGGCCCGCATCATCTGGTTCTCAGTGCTGGTGATCACCCTGCCCAGCCTGCTCATTCCGCTGGCCGAACCAGGCTGGTCCGTCATCGCCTTCCCCGTCGGCCTGGCCTTCTTCCTGTTCGGTGGCGTGGTCTACAACGTCGCGCAGGTCAGCTACCGCCAGGCGATCTGCCCGCCGCGCCTGCTCGGCCGGATGAACGCCGCGGTGCGCTGGGTGGTCTGGGGCACGCTGCCGGTCGGCGGGGCCCTCGGCGGCGTGCTCGGCACCGTGTTCGGCGTCCGGCCCACGCTGTGGATCGCCTATGCCGGCACCTGGCTCGCGGGCTGGTGGGTGTTCTTCTCGCCGCTGCGCCGCATGCGCGACATCCCGCCGGCCCCCGAAGACCAGCAGAGCCGGCCAGACCCCAAAGACCCGCAGACTTCAGAAGACCAGCGGGCACCAGGGCGCGGGGTCCCAGGCCATGGCGGCGGAGAGCCGCCGGACGGCGCCGGGGCGCAGTTCGGTGACTAGCCCGGCCTCGGCCAGCGCGCCGATCCGGGTTCCGCCCAGGTAGGCCGCGCCCAGCTGGGTGATGTCCAGGGCCAGGTCGGTCGGCCCGCCGGCCGGTCCGGTGACCGGTTCGCATACGGCGTCGCCATCCTCGCCCGCACTGCGCAGCCGCCACCGCCCGGCGTTGGACGCAAAGATGTCGTCCCGCACCTCCAGGACCAGGTCCACCGGGGCCGGGTAGCTCCGCCCGGCCAGCGCGCGGGGCAGATCCACGATCCGTACCCACAGCGCGTCGTTAAGCTGCGGACGGCTCCGTCGCGGGTCGGCCAGCTGATAGAGCAGGGGGTCATCGACCGGACGGCGCGATAGCCGGAACTCGCTGGTCAGGTCGCGGCTGAGCAGGTCGCCGTAGAGCGCGGCGCTGGCTGCGGCGTCGGCCGCGACCAGTTCGCGCACGGTCAGCACGTCCCGCGGCAGGAAGTCATCCCACCGGTCCCGGCCCGCGTACAGCGCGTACCCGCGCGGGCCGCTGTCGTCCTCGGCGATGAGGCAGCGCAGCGGGCTCTGCCCGTCCCGGTCGTCGGCCGGGTCGAAGACCACGCGGCGCCACCAGGCGTCGTTGCGGGCGAAGAAGCCCGGGCGGGACGGCAGCACCGTGTCGTGGACCTTGGCCAGTTCGGGCAGCGCGTCGGCGGGCTCCGCGATCCGCAGCCGCACCCCCTCAGCGCCCGAAGCCGCCGCCGCCGTCAGCCGTCCTTCGAAGCGCTGGATGGTGAAAGCGAGGTACCAGCTGGCCCGCCCGTAGCCGAACCGCGAGTAGATGGCCGACTCCGACGCCCACAGCACGGCCAGCGGCTCGCCGCGGGCGGCCACGTCGGCCAGCTGCCGGTGCATGAGCGAGCTCACCACGCCCCGCCGCCGGTAGGTGGGCAGCACGGACACCCAGGTCACCCCCGCCGCGGGCAGCAGGTCCGGGCCGGGCACGCTCAGCCGGAAGCTGTAGGCGGCGGCCGTGCCGACCATCTGGGCGCCGTCGAAGGCGGCCAGGGTCCGGTCGAACTCCAGCTTCGACACGACGATCTCGCGGTCGGCCGCGGACAGCGGGCCGCCGTGGAAGGCGTGCTGGTCGACGTGGTGGAAGAGCTCGAACTCGTCCTCCGCGACCGGCCGGATCGGATACGGAGCTGGAGCTGGAGCCGGGCCGGCAGCTGCGGGGGCAGAATGTGTCATGTATCACTTCGTACCTCGCGCCCCGCCGGCGGCGCGACTGATTTAGCCTGCCTAGGGGCTGATCGAATACAGTGCCCGCATCATGGTTACCGCGCCGCAGCCGGCCGCGCCCGGCCCGAAGGGACCCCAGGCTTCGCGCCGGGACCGCCTGGGACCTGCCGACGCGGCCCGGCGCCGGGCCAAGCGCCTGCTGCGTAACTGGCACACCCAGCTGAGCAGACAGTTCATTACCCGGAACCGGCGCCTGGCGTTCGTGCTCTCGCTGGTCACGATCGCCATCGCGGTCGCCTCGGTGCACCTGTCGGAATGGTGGTTCTCGGCCGGGGTGATGATCTTGCCCATCCTGGCGGGCGGCCTGCTGCTGTGGCCGCGGGCGCTGCGCATTTTCTTCGTGTTCGCCGCCGGGTCGCTGATCTACGACATCATGGACGGCAAGGCCGGGATCGGCATCGTCGCCACGATCGTGCTGACCGCGATCTTCGCCGATGTGCTGGCCCGGACCCGGGAGAAACTCGGCGTGCAGGGGCTGCGCGGCGACCGGATGCTGCTCGAGCTCCGGGACCGGATCCGGGCCCAGGGCAAGCTGCCCGAGCTCGGTGAGGGCTGGGGCTCCTCCCTGGTGCTCAAGCCGGCCGGCGGCTCGTCGTTCGGCGGGGACTTCGTGGTCTCGTTCTGCGATGGCAAGATCCTCGAGGTCGCGCTCGTCGACGTGTCCGGCAAGGGCATCGACGCCGGCACCCGCGCGCTGCTGCTGTCCGGTGCCTTCGGCGGCCTGCTCGGCTCGGTGCCCCGGGAGGAGTTCCTCCCGGCCTGCAACGCCTACATGCGCCGTGGCGGGGCCAACGAGGGCTTCGTCACCGCGGTTCACCTGTGGCTCGACCTGACCTCCGGGGAGTACGTGATCTCCTCGGCCGGGCACCCGCCCGCGGTGCACTACGACGGTGCCTCGGGCCGCTGGCAGCTGACCCGGGCGCACGGGATCGTGCTTGGCGTCGTACCCGACCTGCGCGGGGCGGCGTCCGAGGCCGAACGGGGCGTGCTGCAGCGCGGCGACGCACTCATGCTGTACACCGACGGCATGGTCGAATCTCCCGGGCGGGACATCGACGCGGGGACCGATCGCCTTCTCGGTGAGGCCGAACGCAGGCTGACCAGAGATTTCCGCACCGGCGCGCCCGCCCTCGTGACGGCCATGCAGCAGCAGATTGGCAGCGGCGACGACTGCGCCCTGGTCCTGATCTGGCGCTCTTAGATGTGATTCCGTGACAGTATTACCGTTAACTGACGTGTCCGTCAGGTATTGTCAAATGCACAATACCCGGCAGTGGCGCAAATTATTTTTCAGCCCCGTAACCTGCGCTAACGTGGCGGTAACTTGTGCGAACAGTAGTGAAAGCGTCGCGCAGAGGCTCCGTTACGGCAGCTAAACGACACTTATTCCCGGTGTTACCCGCCACTTAACCGACACGCCTGTCAGGTGACGGGCACGTCATTGTTTGCTTTTACTTGTGCATTACCTCGAAAATGACTGCGTGACCGGGGGAGGCCGAAGTACCGGCAGCACAGAACGGGCGGGCATGCGGGAGCAGGTCCGCCCGTCGCTTACGCATGCCGAAGAGGTGGTGGCCAACGCATCCGGGGAGAACTTTCCGGTCGCGCTGAAGATGCTCCCCGCCCGGTACCGGCGGCACCTGACCAACCTGTACTTCTTCGCCCGCCTGACCGACGACCTGGGCGATGAGGCCCGCGACAGCCAGCCCCCCGGCAGCCAGCCCCCCGGCGGCCAGCAGGCCGGGGACGTCACCACCCTTCGCCTCAAGCTTCTGGACGAGCTGGCCGCCGACGTCGATGTCATCTACGCGGGCGGCGCGCCGGCCTCGCCGGTCATGCGGGCCATGGCCACCACCGTGGCCGAATGCAATGTCCCGGCTGCCCCGCTGCACGCCCTGATCCAGGCCAACCGGCAGGACCAGCAGGTCACGCGGTATGCCACCTACGCGGATCTGGCGCAGTACTGCGAGCTGTCCGCCAATCCCGTTGGCCAAATCGTGCTCTACATCTTCGGCGTCGCTACCGCTGAACGGATCGCCTCCTCCGATAGCATCTGCACTGCCCTGCAGCTGGCCGAGCACTGGCAGGACGTGGCCGAGGACCTGGGCAACGGGCGGATTTACCTGCCGACTGAGGATCTGGATCGGTATGGGTGCACGGAGGCGGACCTGGCCGCACCTACGGCCGGGCCGGCCGTGCGGGAGCTGATGATTTTCGAGGTCAGCCGGGC
>JBAPYC010000283.1:0-5717 GCA_049284535.1 Streptosporangiaceae bacterium | reverse complement strand
CCCGCCGTGGTGGACGGACTGGACCGGGCGGGCGTCATCGAGGCGGTCCGGGCCGCGCAGCCGGACGTGATCATCCACCAGATGACGGCGCTAACCAGCATGCGCAGTTTCCGTCGCTTCGACCGCGAGTTCGCGGTCACCAACGAGCTGCGCACCAGGGGGACCGACTACCTGCTGGAGGCGGCTCACCAGGCCGGGACCCGCCGGTTCATCGCCCAGAGCTTCATCGGCTGGAACAACGCCAGGACCGGCGGCCCGGTCAAGACCGAGCAGGACCCACTGGACCCGGATCCGCTCCCGGCTACCCGGCGGGTCATGGCTGCGATCAGGCACGTCGAGCAGACCGTGCCGCAGTCGGTGCCCGAGGGACTGGTACTGCGCTATGGCATGCTGTACGGTCCCGGTGCCTCCGGCGCCATGCTTGATGTGGTGCGCAAGCGGATGATGCCCGTCATCGGCGGGGGGACGGGCATCTGGTCCTTTACTGAGGTCACCGACGCTGCCGCTGCGACCGCCGCGGCCGTGACCAAGGGCGATCCCGGTCTTTACAACATCGTGGACGACGACCCGGCCCCGGTCAGCCAGTGGCTGCCCGGGCTGGCCAGCAGCCTGGGGGTCAAGCCGCCCTGGTCCGCTCCGGTCTGGCTGGGGCGGCTGCTGGCCGGCGACATGGTCGTCTTGCTGATGACGCAGACCCGGGGAGCCTCGAACGAGAAGGCCAAGCGGGAACTCGGCTGGGCCCCGATGTACCCGAGCTGGCGGGACGGCTTCCCGGCCTGGGTCAAGGCGGCCGGGCAGGAAAGCTCGTGACCTCCTCACCGGGGCCCGCCGCCTACCTGGAGTTCCGGCCGCTGATGTTCTCGATCGCCTACCGGATGACCGGCAGCGTCAGCGACGCCGAGGACATCGTCCAGGAAGCGTTCCTGCGGCTGACGCGGGTGCTGCGCGACGGCGCCAGCATCACCTCACCCAAGGCCTACCTGGCCACGGCCACCACCCGGCTGGCCATCACCCATCTGCAGTCGGCCCGGGTGCGGCGGGAGTCCTACGTGGGGGCCTGGCTGCCCGAACCCCTGGTCGCGAGCACCGAACCCGATCCGGCGGAGCGCGCGGAGATGTCCGATTCCCTGTCCATGGCCTTCCTCATCCTGCTGGAGAGCCTTTCGCCGGCCGAGCGCGCAGTGTTCCTGCTGCATGAGGTGTTTGGCTACGACTACCGGGAGATCGCGCAGATCACCGGCAAGTCCGAGGCGAACTGCCGGCAGATCCTCACTCGCGCCCGGCGCCACGTGGACGAGGGCAAGCCGCGCTTCGATGCCTCCAGGGCGCAGCGTGAGGAGGTGGCCAGGCGATTCTTCGCTGCCGCCGAGGGCGGTGACATGAACGCCCTGCTCGAGATGCTCGCACCGGACGTGACCGTGGTGGGCGATGGCGGCGGCAAGGCGTGGGCCGCGGCCCGGCCCCTCCACGGGCAACAGCAGGTGGCCAGGTTCATGCTCGGGCTGGCCCGCCGCGGTCCGAAGATGGGCGCCCGCGTCGAGCTGGTTTGGGTCAACGGCCAGCCCGGCGCGGTCACTTATGACGCTCAGGACCGGATCATCAACGTCTTCGCCCTCGATGTCGCCGACGGCCTGATCCAGGCGGTCCGGTCCGTCATCAACCCGGACAAGCTCCAGCACCTCGGCCCGGTATCCGATGTAGCCCTGCGAACGCCACGCGACTTACGCTGTCCCTCATGGCCACCGACTTCACCGAGGAAACCGCGGCCGACGCGGTCATCGACAGCTTCGCCAAGACCGAGAACCCGCGGCTGCGCGAGCTGCTGGACAGCCTAGTCCGGCATCTGCACGCCTTCGTCCGGGAAACCGAGCCCACCATCGCCGAGTGGGAGCAGGCCATCGAGTTCCTCACGGCGACCGGCCAGAAATGCGACGACGAGCGGCAGGAGTTCATCTTGCTGTCCGACGTGCTCGGCATTTCCATGCTGGTGGAGACGATCAACAACCGGAAGTCCGGCGGTGCCACCGAATCCACCGTGCTCGGCCCGTTCCATGTGGTCAAGTCGCCGGTCCGGGAGCTGGGCGACAACATCGACCTGGTTAGCACGGGTACCCCGTGCATCGTCCGCGGCCGGGTGGTGTCGGCGGACGGCACCCCGCTGCCCGGAGCCAAGCTTGACGTCTGGCAGGCCAACGACCAGGGCTTCTACGACGTGCAGCAGCCCGACGTGCAACCCCGGACCAACGGCCGCGGCCTGTTCACCACCGACGCCGGCGGTAATTTCTGGTTCCGCACGGTCGTGCCTAGCTACTACCCGATCCCGACCGATGGGCCCGTCGGCACCCTGCTGAACGCGACCAGCCGGCATCCGTACCGCCCGGCGCACATCCACTTCATCGTGACCGCGCCCGGCTACCGCGCGCTGACCACGCACATCTTCGTGGCCGGCAGCGAGTACATCGAGTCGGACGCGGTCTTCGCGGTGAAGAAGAGCCTGATCAAGGACTTCACCCTCATCGACGACCCCGAGCAGGCCGCCCGCTACGGGATCACCGGCTCATTCTGCCTCGCCACCTTCGACATCATCCTCCAGCCCACCCAAACCCAGTCCTAGCCACCCCACCACCGGCCACCAGCCAGGACGCCCCGCCCCGCCCTCCCCCCACCCTCGCCCCCCGCACCGCCTCGCCCCGCCCTCGCACCGCGCCCGTCCCCGCCCGTCCCCGCGCCCCACTCGCTCGCTCCGCGTCACGCCCTCCAAATGGGTCGGTGGCCCCCTGACCACTTACTTGCGTAGTCGGTGGGCCCCCGACTCCCTGGCGTCCCCCAAGCGGCAATGTGTCGGTGGCTCCCCGACTACCTTCTTGCGTGGTCGGGGAGCCACCGACCCGTATCGGGCGGAGAGCCCCGCGGTCGCGGTCAATGCGTATTGTCAGAGGTAGGTGACATTCTGTGCGCTATGCCACGGAAGTCTCAATTCGATGTCGCCCGGCTGAACCAGTTCCTGCGAGAGCAGCACTTCGTCATCTCGCGAGCGCAGGCTCTCGGCTGCCGCATGTCCCGCCGCACGATCGATGCACGAGCGGCTTCGTCAGGCCCCTGGCAGCAATTGCTGCCCGGCGTCTATCTCACCGTCACCGGAGCCGTGACCCCCGTGCAGCGAGAGATGGCAGCGCTGCTCTACGCCGGACCGGGAAGTGTCATCACCGGCCCCGTCGCGGTGAGGCGCCATCGCCTGCGTTCGCCTGGGCCAGATGCGGTGGACGTCCTTATCCCCTGGGATCACAAGCGGCAGAGCGTTGGTTTTGTGCGGGTGCACCGGACACGGCGGATGCCGGAGCGGGTGAACGCGTCAGGGCAGATCCGGTTTGCCAAGGTCCCGCGGGCGGTGGCGGACGCGGCCCGGTTCCTGGACCGCTTCGATGATGTCCGGGCGGTCGTGTGCGAGGCGGTGCAGCGGAAGGCCTGCACCGTGGCTGAGCTCACTGCGGAGCTCTGCGCCGGGCCGTCAGCCGGGTCGGCTCTGTTCCGCCGGGCGCTCGCCGAGGTGGGGGATGGGGTCCGGTCGGTGGCCGAGGCGGACTTCCGTGACCTGATCCTGGCCTCGGACCTGCCGCGGCCGGTATTCAACGCGAGCCTGTTCGGCGCCGACGGCACCTTCATCGCCACGGTCGACGCCTGGTGGCAGGAGTCCGGGGTGGCCGCCGAGGTCGACTCGCGCGCTTACCACCTGTCCGCCGAGGACTCCGATCGCACCACACAGCGGCACGACCGGCTCCTGACCTACGGCGTCCTGCCGCTGCACTTCCCGCCCAGCCGGGTCCGCAGCGACGGTCCCGCCGTTGTTGAGGAGATCCGGCGGACTATCAAGCAGGGCCTGCGGCGTCCGCCGCTGGCGATCAAGGGCCTGCCGCCGGCCGCCTGAAGACGGGAGGCAACCACCTGCCGTCTTCAGGATCGTCGCGGCGATTAGCGGGCCGCCAGTTCGGCGGCCAGGGCTCCGGGCAGGTCTGGGTAGCGAAACTGGTAGCCGGCGTCGAGCAGGCGCGTGGGCCTGACCCGGACGCTGCCGAGCAGTTCGGACGAGGACTCGCCGACGCCAGCCCGCAGGGCGAACGAGGGGGCCTTCAGCCACGGCAGGTCGCGGTGACCCGCGGCGGCGTTGAGCGCGGCGGTGAACTCGGCGTTGGTGGCCGGCCGGGGCGCGGCGAGGTTAACCGGCCCGCTGATGTCCGTCCGGTCCAGCAGGAAGCGCAGGGCGGCGATCTCGTCGGCCATCGCGATCCAGCTCATGAACTGGCGGCCGGAGCCGAACCGGGGACATGCGCCGTGCCGGGCCAGCGGGAGCAGGCGGCCCAGCACTCCGCCGGCCGTTGACAGGACCAGACCGCTGCGGGGATGCACCACCCGGATCCCCGCGTCGGCGGCGGGCTCGGCAGCTGCCTCCCAGTCTCGCACCAGCCGGGCGAGGAACGACGATCCGGCGGGTGCCGACTCGTCCACCTCACGGTCACCGGTATCTCCGTACCAGCCGATGGCCGAGGCCGCGATCAGGGCCGCGGGCCGCGAGCTCAGCTTAGCCAGCGCGCCGGCCAGCGTCCTGGTTCCGACGACGCGGCTGGCCCGCACCTCGGCCTTGTACCGGGCCGTCCAGCGATGATCGGCAACGCCCGCCCCGGCCAGGTGCACGCAAGCGGTGAGCCCCTCAAGCTCGCCATGGTCCGCGGCGAGCAGGCCGGCATCGGCCGCCCGGGGGTCCCAGCGGACCTCATCGGGCGCCCGCGACGCCCTGCGGACCAGCCGGATAACGTCGTAGCCGTCCGCCCGCAGGGTGGTCACCAGCGCGGTGCCGATAAGCCCGGACGCGCCGGTGACCGCGACCTTCTGCCGTTCCGGCGCGTCCGTCACCGTGACTTTCCCGCTAGAGGCCGAGTTCGGCCTCGAAGGCGCCTTCTTCCAGCCGGTTCTTCACCGTGGTGAGGAACCGGGCCGCGTCGGCGCCGTCGACGAGCCGGTGATCGTAGGTCAGCGCCAGGTACACCATCGAGCGCACCGCGATCACTTCGCCCAGCGCGGGATCGATGACGACGACCGGTCGCTTGACCACGGTGCCGGTACCCAGGATCGCCACCTGCGGCTGGTTGATGATCGGTGTGTCGAACAAGGCGCCGCGGCTGCCCGTGTTGGTCAGCGTAAACGTCCCGCCGGACAGCTCGTCCGGGCTGACCTGCCCGGAACGGGTCCGGTCGGCGAGATCGCTGATCTTGCGGGCCAGCCCGCCGATGTTCAGGTCACCCGCACCGTGGATCACCGGCACCATAAGCCCGCGCTCGGTGTCGACCGCGACGCCCAGGTGCTCAGCTTCGTGGTAGGTGACCTGGTCCCCGTCGATCAGGGCGTTGAGCTTCGGATGCACCTTCAGGGCCTCGAGGACGGCCAGCGCGAAGAACGGCAGGAAGCTCAGCTTGACGCCTTCCCGGGCCTCGAAATCGGCCTTGGCCCGGTCACGGAGCCGCGCGATAGCCGTGACATCGGCCTCGACCACGGTGGTGAGCTGCGCGGAGACGTGCAGCGACTCGACCATCCGCTGGGCGATGACCTGGCGCGGCCGCGACATCCGCTGGGTCGTGCCGCGCAGCGCGGACGGCACCACGGCCGGCCGCGGGGGAGCTGCCTGCGCCGCCGGGGCACCCTGGGAGGCCGGGGCACCCTGCGCC
>JBAPYC010000282.1:0-14543 GCA_049284535.1 Streptosporangiaceae bacterium | reverse complement strand
GCCGTCCTGCGCCCCGGCGAGGTCGCCGCCGCCCTCCGCCAGGCCGAACGCGCCCCGGCCGCCCTCACCGACGACCAGGCCCTGGCCCTGCTGTCCGCGGACGGCCCGGACCTGGAGGCGCTGGCCGGGATCGCCGACGCGCTCCGGCGTGAGGTCATGGGGGACGAGGTGACCTACGTGGTCACCCGCAACATCAACTTCACCAACGTCTGCTACACCGGCTGCCGGTTCTGCGCGTTCGCCCAGCGGCGTACCGACGCCGACGCGTACACCCTGTCGCTGCAGCAGATCGGCGACCGGGCCGCCGAGGCCTGGGACGCCGGCGCCACCGAGGTGTGCATGCAGGGCGGGATCCATCCCGATTTGCCAGGCACAGCCTATTTCGAAATCGCTTCCGAAGTCAAGCGGCGCGTCCCAGACCTTCACGTTCACGCGTTCTCACCGATGGAGGTGGTGAACGGAGCCTCGCGGACCGGCCTGCCGATCCGTGAGTGGCTGGTCCGGGCCAAGGAGGCGGGGGTCAGCTCACTGCCGGGGACGGCCGCCGAGATCCTGGACGACGACGTGCGCTGGGTGCTGACCAAGGGCAAGCTGCCGGCCTCGGTCTGGATCGAGGTCGTCAGCACCGCGCACGAGCTCGGCCTGCCGACCTCGGCCACCATGATGTACGGGCACGTGGACACGCCGAAGCACTGGGTCGGCCACCTGCGCACGATCCGGTCGGTGCAGGAGCGGACCGGAGGCTTCACCGAGTTCGTGCTGCTCCCGTTCATCCACGAGAACGCCCCGATCTACCTGGCCGGGCTGGCCCGGCCGGGACCCACCCGGCGGGAGAACCGGGCCGTGCACGCGATCTCCAGGCTGCTGCTGCACGGCGCGATCGACTCGATCCAGGCCTCCTGGGTCAAGCTCGGCGACGAGGGCTGCCGCGACGTGCTCCAGGGCGGCGTCAACGACCTGGGCGGCACGCTGATGGAGGAGACGATCAGCCGGATGGCCGGGGCCGACAACGGCTCCTACAAGACGATCAGCGGCCTGAAGGCCATCGCCGAGCCGCTCGGCCGCCCCACCCGGCAGCGGAGCACCACCTACGGCGAGGTCCCCGAGGAGCGCCTGGCCGCCGCGGCCGCCACCGACGGCGTCTGCGCCTCCGTCCGCTCCGGCCTGCCCCTGCTCAGTGCCATGTAACTGCTTTGGATCCGCCGGCGAGCCAGGCGATGAACAAGGCGACGTGCTCGGCTGCCCGTGGCTCATCGTGGAAGCTCACCGCATGGGATGCCGCGGTCGTGAGTTCTCCTGACATACAGGTCGCTCCTTTGGGGCCCGGGTGCGCGATCACCTGAAGGCCAGGCTACGGGGCAGTGCCCCGGAGCCTGTCAGCCTTCTCGCAAGTGCCGCGTCTTTGGCTTTGCGCCGCGGCGGAACTAAGCGTCTCCCGGCGCGCTCGCGGTGCTGGACCAGCAGCCACACCGCCAGCCAGTTAGTCAGTGGGCCGACCGGGAGGCGGGATGCTCGTTAAAGAAACGGATGAACTCGGCGCTGGCGTCAGGTCCGTGCGGGTCAGCGTAGGACGCGTGCGGGACGCCGCCGGACCAGCTATGTCCGCTCTGGTGAACAGTCCAGGATTCGGCCACGGTTGCCCCGGTGGGATCCTGATGGCAGGTGCGCGTGTAGGCATGCCCGCCGGGAACCTGCCCGCGGCTAGTCACGGTGGTGGGTGAGGTGCCTAGCCGGCGGTCCGTGGGGTTCGCCGCCAGGACGCCGCCGATGAGGCCCGCGGCGTTGGCGGGGGCCACGGTTGCATCCTGGTCACCGTGGAAGACGATCAGCGGCAGCGGTTGCGCCGTGGGCCGGGCCGGGCGTGGCGGCCCCTTTCTCATCGCCGTCAGCGCAGAGGGCAGGTCCTTGGCGGCGGCATAGGCCACCCCGGAGTGAACGCCGACGGCGGCATACAGATCGGGGTAGACCGCGGCCATCACCGCGGCCATCGCGCCCCCGGCGGAGAACCCGGCGACATACACCCGGCCGGCATCTACCTTGTAGCTGTCCATGACCTGCAGAGTGATCCCGGCGATCAGCGACGGCTCGCCGGCGTCGCGCCGCTGATGAGCGGGGGCAAACCAGTTCCAGAACAGGCCCGGGTTCGCCGAGCGATCCTGTTCGGGATAGGCGACCAGGAAGTTCTCCCGCTCGGCGAGGCCGTTCATGCCGGTAGCGGCGGCGAAGGTCGCTGCATCCTGGGTGCCGCCGTGCAGCATCACGACCAGCGGCAGCGGGGCGCCCGTGTAGCCGGTAGGGACATAGAGCCGGTAGGCGCGGGTGCCAGCAGCATTGGTATAGGAGAGAGCGTCAAAGCTGCTCACTAGTCGCTCGGCGGCCGGCGGCGCGGCTCGCTGTGGCAGGACGCGACCCGTCGCGTTCCGGCGGGGGAAAGCGCGCAGGCGGCGAATCAAGCCAGACGAGACCCGCCCTGGCGGGATCTCTTCGTCAGTGGCCGCCGGCGGAACGATCTGTTCGTCAGTGGCCGCCGGCACAACGGCCTCTTCCCCAGCGGCCAGCGGGAGAACGGGAGAGCGGGGGAGCATGCCGCCGGTCTGTTGCTCGGCGTACGGGTCCTCGGCGTACGGGTCCTCGGCGTACGGGTCCGCGGCGTGCGGGGCATCTGGCATGGGCCGTGGCGCTCCCGGGCTGGCCAGGGTCTGCTGAATCAGCGCGGTTGCCTCGGCGAGGCGGCCTCGGCGGGTCAGGCGGGTGGCCTCAGCCATCGCCGCCATCTGGCGTGCATCCATGACGGTTCCCTTCTGGGGATTGTCTTCGCTGGCCTGCTCGCTGGCAGGCGAAACGGCCCGTTGCCGCCGGGGTCAGACGGTGCGGGCGGTCAAGACGGCCTTCACTGCGGCGGGAGCCCGGAAGGCGCCGAGTACCTCGACCGAGGCGATCGTGTCCAGGGCCAGCTGGGGGGAGACATCGGCAGCGATGCTCGCCAGCCCCAGCACCCGGATATGGATCATCTGCCCGGTCTCGCGGATCTCCTCCAGATCCTGGCGGGTGTAGTGACAGCTGCCCAAGGTCAGAGTGCGCCGGGCGGTGGTCTGGTCGAGCGCCTCGCCCCGGGCGGCGAGCTGGCTCCTGATAGCGGTGCGGATGAAATCGGTGCGGTTGGTATAGAAACCTTCCTGGACCAGGAGGTCGATCTGGCCGAGGTCGACCAGGCCCAGGTTGATGGTGATCTTCTCTGTCTTCTCGCTCTCGCCTTGCGGCATCCGCACACCATCTCCTCACCATCCATATGGATGGTATTCCGAAGCAGCCGACGACGCAACCACCCCTGCAGTCGTCATGTGAACCGTCCTTGCCTGGGCATCCTGGCGGCCCAGATGAAAACCATGACGTACTCGGAGTCTCGCGCGCACTACGGCAAGACCCTTAACGCTGTAGCTGACGACCGCGAAGAAGTAGTCATCACCCGAGCCGGGCACGAGCCAGTAGTCATCGTCGCGCTCACTGACTATGAGTCCCTCAAAGAGACCAACTGCCTTCTGCGCAGTCCTGAGAACGCCAGGCGACTGCTGGCATCTATTGACCGGCTGGAGCATGGCGGCGGCATCGAGGGGAATCTGCTTGAGTGAAGCTGATCTGGGATGAGTCCGCCTGGGCGGACTACGTCTGGTGGCAGCAGCAGGATCGCAAAGTCCTGACGCGGATCAGCACCTTGATCACGGACATCCTGTCGCTACCACTACGAACACCGACACCACATGCTCACATGGTGTCCGGGACTTGCCGGTCTTTGGCGGCGTCGCGGAGCGAGGGGATCAGGGCGGCGACCCGCTCGAGCTGATCGCGTTGCGAGTGGAGGTCAAGGGCGCCGAGGCGGACGACGACGTGGCGCGCTCCGGCCGCGATGTACCGGCTGAGGCTCTCGATGACGCACTGAGGGGTGCCGGTGATCACCGCCTGGATCTTCTCCAGTTCCTCCAGCGGCATGCCGTAGCTGGCGGTGGCGTAGTCGCCGAGCGCCCGGCGGCCGCTTTCCAGGCTGCTGTCGACTCGCACAGACACGAACAGCGCGGGGGTAATGCCGGCTGCGGAGCGTCCGGCCTGGACTGCGGCGTTCCGTATGTCCTGCAGACCAGATTGATAGTCGGCGGAGTCGGGCGGGTAAGGCAGCCAGCCGTCGTAGAGCCGCCCCGTGCGGGCGAGCGCCGCCGGGGTCGCGCCACCGAGCCAGATCGGCGGCCCGCCGGGCCGGAAAGGCAGCGTCGCAGGCGGGAGGTTGTCGAATCTCAGGATCTCCCCGTGGAAGGAGGTCGCGCCGCTCCACAGCTCGCGCCACAACGCGACAGTCTCGTCCAGGCGGGTGAAACGACGCTCCCAGGGCACCTCGGACAGCGCGTAGAACGGCCGTCCGAAGCGGCCAGGGAAGCCCGCACCGACCGCGACCGCGAGCCGGCCGCCCGACAGCAGATCGATCGAGGCCAGGGATTGGGCGGCCTGGACCGGCCGGCGCAGGAAGGGCAGCAGCGCGCCGGTGCCCAGCGTGGCGTGTTCGGTTACCGGGGCGAGCGCGGCCAGCATCGTGAGTGCCTCGATGCGCGGGCTGATCAGGGAGTCGTTGACGAAGAGCGAGGAGAAACCCAGCTGTTCGGCCCGGACGGCGAAGGCCACCAGCTCTCGCGGGTCGCCGTCCGCGCCCCACTGGGCCTTGCCGGTCGGGAGAAGCACACCAATGTCCATGCCGATGACGCTGGCCGCAGGCGTAAATATCTACAATTCCCTCGAGGGAATGGCCGGAAGCCGCCTCGCGGGTTACAACAGGGGACGTGGACTTCCCTCACGCGCTGCGCGAACGCCGCACCCGCCGTCATCTGAGCCAGCTCGATCTCGCTTTGCGGGCGGGCACGACCCAGCGGCACCTCAGCTTCATCGAGTCCGGCCGGTCCGCTCCAGGCCGGAACATGGTCGTTCGCCTGGCCGAGTCGCTCGAACTCCCCTTGCGGGAGCGTAACGAGCTGCTTCTGGCCGCCGGGTACGCAGCCGCCTATCCGGAAAGCTCCCTCGACGACCCGGCCCTGGCCCCGGTGCGCACTGCCATCGGTCATATTCTCAAGGGTCATCTGCCTTACCCCGCTCTTGTCGTGGACCGGCACGGGGACGTAGTCGCCGCTAACCAGGCGCTCGACTTGCTCACCGAGGGTGCGGATCCCGGCCTGGTCGGCCCGGGCACCAACGCCTACCGCCTCGCGCTCCATCCCCGCGGCATGGCACCTCGCATCCTCAACTTCGCCGAGTGGGCACGCCACATCCTGGAACGCATAAGCCAGCTGGAGGACCTGCATGCCGAACTCACCCAGTACGTCCCCGAGCTGGAGCCGTCGGCCGGGCAGCTCGGCTTCTCGGTCCCGCTCCGCCTGCGAACCTCGCGCGGGGAACTGCGCTTCATCACAACCGTGACCACCTTCGCGACCGCCGTCGACGTAACACTTGCCGAGCTGAAACTGGAAGCTTTCCTCCCGGCCGACGAGCCAACCGCCGAAGCGCTGCAACCTACCGGAGAAACGCCGCCCCCGCTAGCCAGGGCCCGGGAGTTGCCCTGAGGGACAGCCCTGCTGACGACCCCCGTGGACGGCAAACCCGGCCTGCGGAACGGTGAGGTAGCCGAGCTGAATGAAGCCATATTCGGAGATCAGCCGGCGCCTCAGGCTCTTGCTATTTAGTGACTGAGGTGCAAGAGTGAATTATCGTGCGGTAAACCCTGCTCCGGACCCCGGCAGTCGAGTCGTTCAAGGCTGGGGGTACGTTGAGTCATTATCGCCGTCTGTAGCCGCTGTGACCAGGGCGGTCGCGTGGCCGTCCATTCGCTGTTAATTGGCGACGGGAACTTTCCTGGTTGCCCGCCTGCGGCGCTTATAGCGATGGTGGCCCGGGTTCTGTTTTTGTTCTCTTCCTGAAATCCAGGAATTCAATTGACATTTGCTGCAGCTTTCTGCGTGCGCATTAGCGCAGACGCCAGGTCCTAAATCAAGGGAGGAACCCGCATGGCCGTATCAGAGGAGCTAACGACGGCCGCCGAGCGCGAGGCCGCAGAGGTGGAGCGGGCGAACGCGTCCCGCCTCACCCCGGTCGTGTTCGTGCGTGGCCTGTGGCTGCTGCTCAGCAACCGGGACCGCCGGGCGGAAGCGTTCGAAGCCGCCGGGACGTGGCGGAGTCGTGAATAAAGAGCTCGGCCCCCCGCCGGATCCTCCGGCGCAAACTCCTCGAGGGGAGATACCCGAGGGGAGATAACTGTGGAACTTAATCTCGGCGGCAAGGTAGCGGTTGTTACCGGCGCAGGCAAGGGCATTGGTCTCGCCGTCACTAGAGCACTGGCCGACGAGGGCGCTCAGGTCGTCGCTGGTTCGCTTTCCACGGGCAGTCTCGCCGGGCTTAAGGGCGTCACCCCTGTGGCGGTTGACCTGTCCGCGGGGGACGGGCCAGCGCAGCTGATCCGACGTGCGATCGAGGAACATGGCCAGGTCGACGTGCTGGTCAATAACGTCGGGGCCGTCCGTATGCGGACGGCAGGGTTCTTCGGCACCAGTGACGAGGATTTCGCCTGGGCGATGCAGATGAACTTCTTCATAGCGCTGCGGGCCAGCCGGGCCGCGCTCACCGCGATGGTCGAGCGGGGGGCCGGCGCGATCGTCAACGTCGCATCGGTGAATGCCTTTTTCCAGCCCGACGCGGCCACGATCGACTACGGCGCCGCGAAAGCCGCGCTGGTCAATCTCACCAAGACGCTCGCGCAGGAGTTCGGCCCGCGGGGGATCAGGGTTAACGCGGTATCACCCGGTCCCGTCGCGACCGACTTGTGGCTCGGCGAGCACGGCGTGGCGGAAACCGTGGCCAAGGCCACCGGCGTGGACGCCGACACCGCCCGTCAGACGATCATCGCCGGGATCGGCGGGTTTGCCACCGGCCGCTTCACCACACCCGAGGAGGTCGCTACCCTGATCACTTTCCTGGCGTCGAGCCGCGCCGGCAACATCACCGGCATTAACTACATCATTGACGGTGGCCTGATCAAGACAACCTGAGGCGGGGTACCCGCCAGCATCAGCCGCCAGTTGTCGCCCTGGGCCTCATGACCTTCGAGTACGCCGAGCTGGTCGAGCTGTAAAGCCTGGCACCAGCACGCTGGGCACGTACAGAACCGTCCTCCGGCGATGTGGAGGGCTTCGGCGTTGATCCACTCCGGCTGAGCCAAGGCGTGACCGGATCGGTCCGGTTCGGGACCTGATGTGGTCTTACGCGCGAGTCCGTCCCGGGCTGATGCTTGTCATTATGACTCGTGCTCTTCTCGTCATCGACGTTCAGGAATCCTTCCGGCAGGGACCGTTGTGGCCGGCCATCTCCAACCCCGGCATCGCCAGCGACGTCGCCCGCCTCGTCGACGGCGCGCGGGCAACCGGCGACCTCGTCGTGTGGGTGCTGCACTGCGAGCCGGGATCGGGGACCCCGTTCGACCCTGCCAGCGGCTACGTCCGTTACATCGGCCCGCTCAAGCCGCACGCCGGTGAGCCGCAGCTGACCAAGACCTCGCACAACGCGTTCACCACCACGAACCTCCAGCAGCTGCTCACCCAGCGGGGCATAACCGAGGTCATCGTCTGCGGCATCCGGACCGAGCAATGCTGCGAGACCACGGCGCGGGTCGCATTCGACCTCGGCTATGAGGTCACGTTCGTCACCGAGGCCACCGCCACCAGCCCGATCGCGCACCGCGATGCGCCTGAAGGCCAGACAGTCGAGCAGCTGCTCGCGGATCCTCGCACTCTGCCGGTCAGCGCGATCATCGAGCGGACCGAGTATGCGCTCGCCGGGCGGTTCGCGACCATCGCCACGATCGCGGAGGCCACCCGCCAGGTCACAGCGTTCGCGTCCCAGTCCGGTCGGCGAGCCAGCTGATCCAGCCGGGCAAGCCAGCCATCTACACTGACCAGATCGTGACTAGGCCAGATTGTGACTAGGGTCGTCTTCCTGCTCGTCCCGGGACTGCACCTGCTGGACCTAGCGGGGCCGGCGCAGGCGTTCGGCACCGCCGCCGGCCTCGGCTGCGGCTACGAGCTGGCTTATATCGCCGAGCAGAAGGACGTTCCCACGGCTCAGGGCGTCACCCTCCGGGCAACCACACAATGGCCCGCGCTCGCCGGGGACGACCTCATCATCGTCCCGGGCTGGCGGGCCAGCCCCGCGATCGCCGGCACCGGCCCGCTCGCCGACGTCACGCTCAAGGCGCTCGCCGCCCATCATGGGAATGGCGGCACGGTCGCCAGCGTCTGCGCCGGGGCCGACGCCCTCGGCCGGGCCGGTCTGCTCGACGGCCGCCGCTGCACCACCCACCACGACATCCAGGACGAGCTCGCTCAGCGCTACCCACGAGCGACGGTCATCCGCGACGTGCTGTACGTCATCGACGGACGGGTCGCCACCTCCGCCGGGATCGCCAGCGGCATCGACCTGGCCCTGCACCTGATCGCGGTCCGGGACGGGCCAGCCGCAGCCGCGCGAGTCGCCCGCGAGATGGTCGTCTACGCCCGCCGCAACGGAGACGAGCAGCAGGCCAGCGCCATGCTGCGGCACCGTAATCACCTCAGCGACACCGCGCACCGCGCCCAGGATCACATCGAGGCGCAGTTCGCCAGCCCGCTGCCCCTCGCCGAGCTCGCCAGCAAGTGCGGCGTCAGCGAGCGCACCCTCACCCGCAAGTTCACCGAGGCGACTGGCGTAACCCCGCTGCGCTATCAGCAGCTCCTGCGGCTGGAGCGGGCCGCGCACCTGATCAGCCACGGCGCCACCGCCGAGGCGGCCGCTCATACCGTCGGCTTTCAGGACGCCCGCATGCTCCGCCGCCTCCGCGCACGCGAATCAGCCTGAACGTCCGGGCAAGACCATGGGCGCACGGCTTTACCGCTGCCTACTCAGGCTTGGGAATTAGCTCCGGTGGTATGGTAATTGGTATGGCGACACGGAAGGTCACCGTCACGCTCGATGAGGTCCAGCTAGACCGGATCCGGGTCCTGGTACAGGCTGGGACTGCGCCGAGCGTGTCCGGGTTTGTACAGCACGCGGTCGCTGTGGCCCTGGATGACGTCACGGGATGGGGCGCGATGCTCGCCGAGGCGCTGCAGCAGACCGGTGGCCCGCTGTCAGACGACGAGCGTGCCTGGGCCGACGACGTGCTCGGCACCAGTACCCGGCCAGCGGCCTGATGCCGGGCGTGACCATGGACGCGGGTGGCCTGATAGCTCTGGACCGGGACGACCGCCGCGTGGTGGTGCTTCTGGCCCGCGCCGCAGAAACAGGAGCTCACGTTACAGTGCCGGCATCCGTCCTGGCTCAGGCCATCCGCAGGCCGGACCGGCAGGTCCGGCTCTCGCGGTTCATCCGCCAGCCGACGACCGATGTCATCGATCTGGGCCGGGTGGACGCGACCAGCGTCGGCAGGCTGCTGGCCGCCAGTGGAACGTCTGACATCGC
The DNA here is from genome assembly GCA_049284535.1 of Streptosporangiaceae bacterium. Taxonomy (GTDB): domain Bacteria; phylum Actinomycetota; class Actinomycetes; order Streptosporangiales; family Streptosporangiaceae; genus Palsa-504. The sequence goes on along the minus strand of JBAPYC010000282.1, from coordinate 5,024 downwards.
CGACGCTCACGTCGTCATCTGCGCGCGCCGCGCTGACCAGCCCGTCGTCACCTCCGACCCCGGTGACCTGCGGCAGCTTGACCCCGCGCTCCGGTTGATCGCGCTCTAACAAGCCCGGAGCCGAGCGTCGTCAACCCGCCAGCCGCCTCGCCGTTCGATGCAGCCGGGCACAGCTGATAACCGGGTCAGGATGAAGTCCCCGGGGTCACGCGGCGGGCGGGACCGGGCCCGCTCGGCGGGGTGCCCGACCGCCACGGCGCCCATAGGCTGCCAGCCATCCGGCAGATCCATGACCCGGGCCGCGACATCCTGGCAGAACAGCGTGCTGGAGATCCAGGCCGAACCCAGCCCGTCCACGGCCAGCGAGATCAGCAGGTTCTGCACCGCCGCGCCCATCGCCACCGTGAACATGGCCTGCTCGGACCGGTTGCGCCGCTCGTCCGGATAGGTGTGCGCCGCGTCCATGACCAGGCACGGCACGATGAGCAGTGGCGCGTCCCTGAGCACGTCCCCGCGGCGCAGCCTGCGGCTGATCTGCTCCTCGGTGAATCCGTCATCGCGCAGGTCGGTGGCCCAGGCCGTGCGCATGGCGTCCAGCAGCCGCGTCCGGGCTGGAAGCGATTCCAGCACGGCGAACCGCCACGGCTCGCTGTGGTGCGGCGCGGGCGCGGTCAGCGCGGTGGCGATGGCCCGTTGCACCGCCGCTGGGTTCACCGGCTCGGCGGTGAACGCCCGGATGGTCCGGCGGGCCAGCGGCACGTCGGCCGAACCGTACCGGAACATGTCCTCGTCCGCCGACCGGATGATGGCCCGCGCGCCCGGGCCGTCCTCCTCGGTGACCAGCTCGTCCAGCCCGCGGACCAGCGCTACCGGGACGTGCCGCGCCTTGCCCTTGACCAGGTCCCCGGCCGCGGCGATCTCGTCCGCCACCGCGGCCACGGTGACCTCCAGGATGTTGCCGAAGGTGTCGGTCTGGCCGCGCAGGTCCCGCACCGGCAGCACCCCGGCCGCGCCGATGGCGTTGTCCGTCTGCCCGGCTCGCCAGGGCCGGCCCATGGTGTCGGTGACGATCACGCCAAGCCGAACGGCCGCCCGGTCCTGCCCGGCCTTTTCCTGCCCCGCCTTTTCCTGTCCGGCCTTCTCCTGCAGGGCCTTGCGCAGCCGCCGGGCCGACTCGTCCGGGTCCTCGGGCAGCAGCACCACCGTGCCGGGGGCGGTATTGGACTCATCCACCCCGGCCGCGGCCAGTACGAGCCCGTGCCGGGTCTGGGCGATCGTGGTCGGGCCGCGCCGCGCCACCACCCGCACCGTCTCGGCCTCGATGGCCTGCTCACGGGGCATGGTGGCCACCCGGCCCTCGGCCTTGCTCACGACCTTGGACGTGACCACCAGGATGTCGCCGTCGCGCAGGTCCGGGACGGCGGCGGCGATCAGGGCCGCCAGGTCGGCGCCCGCGGTGACCTCGGGCAGCCCGGTAACCGGGGTCACCGTGACCGGCGTCGCCGTCACGGCGCCGTCCCGCTCAGCTCGGTGGCCAGGTCCACGGCGGCGCGCGCGATGGCCGTGGTCGCGGGCAGGTCCCGCATGAGCAGCGGCATGGCGCGGACCTCGATCCCCGCCAGGGCCGGGTCGTCGGCCGCCGCCTTGTCCTGGTCGTCGACGAGCCAGCCGTTGATCAGCCCGGGCCCGTAGTGCGCGGCCACCGCGGCGGCCGACGTCTCGACCCCGATCGCGGCCAGGCAGGCGTCGGCCATCCCGCGCACCGGGGAGCCGCCGATGATCGGCGAGACGCCCACGACGGTCTTGGCCGCGACCGCATCCCTGATCCCTGGCACCGCCAGGATCGTGCCCACGCTGACCACCGGGTTGGATGGCGGGAACAGCACGACGTCCGCGTCGCCGATGGCCGCCAGCACGCCGGGTGCCGGGACGGCCCGGTCCGCGCCGGATGAGATGATCTGCGCGGCCGGCGTCTCGGCGTGCAACCGCACCCACCACTCCTGGAAGTGCAACACGGTCCCTCCGGCGTCCTGCAGCACGACGTGCGTCTCGATGGGGTCGTCGGACATCGGAAGCAGCCGAACCCCCGGCTCCCATCGGCGGCAGAGCAGCTCGGTCACGGCGGACAGCGGGCGCCCCGCGGCCAGCAGCTGGCTGCGCAGGATGTGCGTGGCGAAATCCCGGTCGCCCAGGGTGAACCAGTCCGGGGTGGCACCGTAGGCGGCCAGCTCGGCGCGGATGCTGAAGGTCTCCCCGGCCCGCCCCCAGCCCTGCTCCTCGTTGATGCCGCCGCCCAGCGTGTACATGACGGTGTCCAGGTCCGGGCAGACGCGCAGGCCGAACAGCGTGATGTCGTCACCGGTGTTCCCGATGACGGTGATCTCGGCTGCCGGTGCCGCCTGCTTCAGTCCCCGGAGGAAACGGGCGGCCCCCACGCCCCCCGCGAGCACGGTAATGCGCATACCCGAAGTCTGTCAGGTCCCGCCGGCTCCGCCGACTCCGCCGTCCCAGGCCCCGCATCCCGCCGGCCAGCCGTCCCCGTGCCAGTCCCTCGCCGGGTAAGCGGACCGTAACCACCGACTTCACTAAGTGACCAATCCCGCTTACTCCGCGTGTCGGACCGGAAATCTTTGAGTGATTTTTCGAACATCTCGGACAACGAGGCGACCATTATCACCTTTACCGCTTGACGAGAAGCAAGACACGCGCGTGTAATTTCATTGGTGTGATTCTCGCCCCGACCGGGGGAGAGGCGAGATCGGGGGCCCCTTGAGTTGGGGTAGGGAGGACGCGCAGTGACCGAGGTTATTGTCCCGCTGACACAGGTCTTCGTCAGTCCAGAAGAGGTTGACGAGCCGGGCTGGCAGGATCAGGCGCTCTGCGCCCAGACGGATCCGGAGGCATTCTTTCCGGAAAAGGGCGGTTCGACCCGGGAAGCCAAACGGGTGTGCCGTAGCTGCGAGGTCCGGGCCGAGTGCCTGGAGTACGCGCTGGAGCACGATGAGCGGTTCGGCATCTGGGGCGGCATGTCCGAGCGCGAGCGCCGCCGCCTCAAGCGCGAGGCCATCTAGCACCAGCTAGAGCGCAAGGCCCGCCGGGTGTTTCCCCGGCGGGCAGACATCATGTGTTCACCCTGCTGGGCAGATGCTGGCTGTGTATCTTTGTTGCTGTCGTGAGCGCTGGGGGGCAGCCGTTCACGTCGACCACGCGCTCTTGCCGGGCAAGGTAGCCGTGCGAGGCGCCCTCGCCCAGGCCACCAGACAGGACCCTTGTCACAGAACGCATCGCACCTTCCCCACGTCGTTACCGCCGTGGTCGTGGTGCACGACGGAGCCCGGCTGCTGCCGGGGCTGATCCACGCGGTCCAGGACCAGAGCTATCCCGTGGATCGCACCGTCGGCGTCGACACCGGCAGCCGGGACCGGAGCGGGACCACGCTGACCGAACTGCTCGGTCCGGACGCGGTCTTCGGCATGGAGATGGAGACCGGCTACGGCGAAGCCGTGGCCAGCGCGCTCCAGCACCGGGCTGCCCGCCGCCACAGGCCCCGGCCGGGCCAGCCCAGCGCGGGCCAGGCCAGCCCCCGCCAGGCCAGCCGCGACCCAGACGCCCAGACCGAATGGGTCTGGCTGCTGCACGACGACTGCGAGCCCGCGCCGGACGCCCTGGAGCACCTGCTCGCCGCGGCTAGCCGCAGCCGCTCGGTGGCCGTGGTCGGACCCAAGCTGATGGACTTCGCCGACCGGCGGGTGGTGCGGGAGGCCGGGGTCAGTACCGACCGGGCCGGGCGCCGCCACACCGGCGTCGAGCCGGGCGAGATCGACCAGGGCCAGCACGACGGTAACCGGGCCGTGCTGGCGGTCAGCTCCGCGGGCATGCTGGTCCGCCGCGACGTGTGGGAACAGCTGGGCGGCTTCGACCCGAACCTGCCGCTGTTCCGTGACGACATCGACTTCTGCTGGCGGGTGCACGCGGCCGGCTACGACGTGCGTGTGGTCACCGACGCGATGGTCTACCACCGCGAGCTGTCCGCCCGGCAGGTCCGCAAGGCACCCGCCGCCGGAGGTAACCCGCGGCTGCTCGACCGGCGCGGCGCGCTGTACGTGTTCGCGGTCAACCTGCCGCTGTGGCCCATGCTCACGGTGCTCGCCGGCTGCCTGGCCGGGTCCGTGGTGCGCACCGGCTACTTCCTGCTCACCAAGCAGAACCGCAAGGCCATGGCCTACCTGGGCGCGATGGCCTGGCTGCTCGGCCATCCGGGGCTGATCGCCCGCGAGCGCCGCCGCCGGGCCCCGGACCGCAAGCAGGGCTACGCGGTCCTGCGCAGCCAGCTGCCGCGCGGCCGGACCCTGCGCCGGCTGGCCGAATCCGCAGCCGGCCTGCTGTCCAGCGGCTCGGGATACGAGAGCAGCGGGCTGCACCACGCCGCGGCCGACGACCCCGACGACGACATCCCGATGCCGTCCACCGACTCGGTCATCCGCCGCCTGCTGACCAGTCCGGGGGTGCTGCTGTTCGCCGGGCTGACCGTGATCGCGCTGGTCGCCGAGCGCTCGCTGACCGGCACGGTGTTCTCCGGCTCGGGCCCGCTCAGCGGCGGCGCGCTGATCCCGGCCTGGGGCGGGGCCAGCGACCTGTGGCATGAGTACCTGGCCGGCTACCACGCCACCGGCGTCGGCTCGGCCGCCAGCACCCCGCCCTACCTGGGCGTGATGGCCGCGCTGTCCACCGTGCTGGCCGGCAAGCCCTGGCTGGCCGTGGACCTGATCCTGCTCGGCTGCGTCCCGGTGGCGGGGGCCACCGCGTTCGCCGCCAGCCGCAGGCTCACCTCCGTGCTGGCCGTGCGGATCTGGATCGCGGCCAGCTACGCGCTGCTCCCGGTGGCCATGGGAGCGGTGGCCGCCGGGCGGATCGGCACGGCCGTCGCCTTTGTGCTGCTCCCGCTCATCGGCATCGCGCTCGGCCGGATGCTCCGCGGGAACCCGCGCGCCGCCCGCCGGGCGGCCTGGGCGGCGGGCCTGCTC
>JBAPYC010000281.1:0-2130 GCA_049284535.1 Streptosporangiaceae bacterium | reverse complement strand
GGCGGGAGCGAGGGCGCTGGCGGGAGCGGGGGTGCCGGCGGGAGCGAGGGTACCGGCAGGGGCGAGGGTGCTGGCGGGAGCGAGGGGCGCGATGGGGACGGCGATGCCGACCGGGGCGATGCGCATGGCGGCACCGTTGGTGTCGCCGGCGGCGCCGGCTTGCTCGGGGGGTGTCCCGGCGAGCACGGCCGCGACCGCCCGCTTGGTGGAGGGGCCGAGCAGGTCCAGCGAGCCGCGGGCCGCCATCTCACGCTCCCAGCCGACCAGGGCCTGGGCCAGCTCGCGCGGGTCGATCCGGCCCTGGCCGCGGACCAGGAGGCGGCCGAGCAGGACGGCCTGCTCGGTGTCGTCGGTGACGGACCCGGCGGTCAGGTTGCCAGCGATGGGGTGACCGGCCGGGGCGGGCTCGAAGCCGGGCAGCAGGGGCCCCCATTGCTCGCGGATCTGGGCCCGGGACAGCATCTGGGTGGGCATGCCGAGGGCGTCGCCGATGGCCAGCCCGTACAGCGCACCGTGAGCCCGGGCCCGAGCCGAAGACCCGCCGGAATCGGGCACCCTACAGGACGTGCTGGCCGTACATCTCGCCGAGCGGGTCGGCGAGCAGTTCCAGGCGGGCGCCGTCGGGGTCGCGGAAGTACAGCGAGACGCCGCTCTCCTCCTGATACTCCACCCCGGCCTTTTCCAGGTTGGCGCGCAGCGCCTCCCACTTCTCCGGGGTGACCGAGATGGCCAGATGATGCAGGCCGCCGAGGACCTCCGCGTACGGTCCGAGGTCCAGGCCTGGGAAGTCGAAGAAGGCCAGCAGGTTGCCGTTGCCCACGTCGAAGAAGAAGTGATTGGAGCCCTGGTAGTCGCGGTTCTCGATGATCTCGGTCAGCGGGAACTCCAGGATCCCCTGATAAAAGCGGATGGTTCGCTCCACGTCCGAGCTGAGCAGCGCGGTGTGGTGGATGCCGCGAGCGCTGCTCGGCGGCCGGTGCGCGGTGATGTACTCGGCGCTCAGCCGGGCCCGTTCGGCTTCGATGTGGGCGAGATCCATAGTGCTACTCCAGGACGCGAAGTTCGACGCTGATGTTGCCGCGGGTGGCCCGGGAGTAAGGGCAGACCTGGTGCGCCGCCTCCGCGAGCTCGCGGGTCTGCTCCCGGTCCAGGCCCGGTATGGCGATGATCAGGGTGACGACGAGCCCGTACGCGTCCCCGTCGGGGCCGATGCCCACCTCGGCGGTCACGGTGGACTCGCCCGGATCCACCTTGGCCCGGCGGGCGATCAGCCGCAGTGCGCTGTGGAAGCAGGCGGAGTACCCGGCGGCGAACAGCTGTTCAGGGTTGGTACCGTCCCCGCTGCCGCCCATCTCAACGGGGGGCGCGAGGTCGAGGTCGAGGCGGTGATCCGATGAGACGACATGGCCTGCGCGGCCATCCCCCGTCGAGGTTGCCACCGCGGTGTACAGGATCGTGTCGGGCATGCGCAAACCCTATCGATCGTGCTGAAGCGATGCCACCACACGCGGCAGTCCAGGCGGGGGCCCGGCGGAGATGAGCGCGCCGAGCGCGCCCACCTCCAGGTGGCCGGCCACCAGGTCGCCCAGCGCATCCAGCCGGGCCTCCCGCACGGCGGCGAAATCGGTGTCCGGCGCGGGCGTGAAGTCCCGGCCCGCCAGCGCGGCCACCTCGGTCAGGAACGCCCGGCGGAACTCGTTGTTTTCCAGCGCGCCGTGCCAGCTGGTCCCCCACACCGCACCGCGGCGGCAGCCGTCCAGGAAAGGTTCGGCCGCCGGGTCGGTGATCTCGGCCTGGCCGTGGTGGATCTCATAGCCGGCCACCGGCGCGCCCAGGGCCCGGCCGTGCGGCCGGCCCAGGATCTTCCCGGCGCCGAACCGCACCCGGACCGGCAGCAGGCCCAGGCCGTCCACGGTGCCCCGCCGGGATTCCACGTCGTCGGTGATCTGCCCGGCCAGCATCTGGTAGCCGCCGCAGATGCCCAGCACGGGCTGGCCAGACCGGGCCCGCGCGGCGATCTGGCCGGCCAGCCCGCGCTCGCGCAGCCAGGCCAGGTCGGACACGGTGGCCCGGGACCCGGGCAGCACCACCAGGTCGGCGTCGGCCAGCTCGGCCGGGCTGGCCGCGAAC
>JBAPYC010000280.1:0-9099 GCA_049284535.1 Streptosporangiaceae bacterium | reverse complement strand
CCCGAGGGCGGGGGCGAGCCGCCGACGATCTCCGAAGAGGTCGCCGCACATGACGGCGCGGCTGCCCGCGACGGCCAGCCGAACACCGAACCGGGGAAATCCGGCAGCCCGATGGATCTGTAGGGTTCCGCCCGGGGTCAGCCCTTCGGCCTGCCGACAGGCTTATCCGGCGTGGCGTCAGGCTTCCAGCCTGGCCAGGCGCCGGGTGGCCTCGCCCAGCCCATGCCGCGCGTCGGCGAAGCCGGCCCACGGATCCTTGATGCCGTCGACCCGGTCCCGGATCGTGGCCATGGTGAACCATCCCGGTTCGAGCTGGTCATCATCTAGTTCCGCCCAGTCCAGCGGCGTGGCCACCGGCGCGCCCGGACGGGCGCGTACGGCATAGCTGGCGATGACGGTCTGGGCGTAGGCGTTGCGCATCACGTCGGCGTAGACCAGGTCGCCCCGCTTGTCCTTGCGCTGCTCGACGGTGATCACGTCGGGATGCCGGGCGGCCAGGACGACCGCCACCCGGTGGGTGAAGTCGCGCACCGTGTCGAAGTCGGCCCGCCGGTCCAGGCGGACGTGGACGTGCAGCCCGCGTCCGCCGCTGGTCCGCACGAAGGTGGTCAGGCCGAGTTCGCCATCCAGCAGCTCACGCGCCCACTGCGCGGCCTGCCGCACCACGGCGAAATGCCCGGCGCCGGGCGGGTCAAAGTCGAAGACCAGCTGATCGGGCCGGTCGAGGAGGTCTACCCGGCTGGTGAACCCGTGGATCTCGATGCAGGCCTGATTGGCCAGGTAAACCAGGGTGGCGGGCTTGTCGCAGATGACGTGCTCGACCGTGCCGCCTTCCTTGGGCAGCTCGGCACGGCGGATCCAGTCCGGGAAATAGGACGACGCGTTCTTCTGGAAGAACCGCTGGCCGGCCAGGCCGTCCGGGAAGCGCACCATGGTGATCGGACGGTCCTCCAGCCAGGGCAGCATCGCGCTGGCCAGGTCCGCGTAATAACGGGCCAGGTCGGCCTTTGTGATGCCGTCGTCGGGGAACAGCACCTTATCCGGGTGGGACAGCGGCACGGTGATCCCGCCGGCCTCGATCTCCTCTGCCATTCCGCTAGCCTAAGCCCCGTCAGTTTGAGCCCCGTTAGCTCGAGCCCCCGTCAGCCTGAGCTGAGCTCAGGCCGCCGGCAGGCTGACCTCGGCGCGGAACTCCTCCGCCAGGGTGGACATCTCCTGGTGCAGCGCCAGGTCGCACATGGAGATCACGCCGGTGACCTCGTCGCCCTCCAGGACCGGCAGCCGCCGCACGTCGTGCTGGCGCATCAGTCGCGCCGCCTCCCCGGCATCAGCGTCCGCGTCCACGCCGATCAGGCCTGCGCTGCTCAGCGGGCCGACCAGCTCATCCGCCCCCTTGCCCGCGGCTATCCCCCGCACCACCAGGTCACGTGCGGTGACCAGGCCGCAGACGGTCCCGCCGTCGATGACCAGGACGGCGCCGATTCCCCAGTCGCGCATGGTACGTGCGGCGTCGCCGATCGACTGGTGGTAGTCCACCCCGATGGGGCCCGGCGTCATCACGTCGCGCACCTTGGCGTCCATGACGTATGTCTCCTCACGTCCCCGATACCGTCATCGTTATCTGTCCCTAGTTGCGCTACCGCCGCTGACCAGCCTTAAACGCGAAACGCCGAACGCGGACGCTGGGCAGGCTCCGTCAGCCGCGACCGAGCAGACGGTCCAGAGCCCGGCCGACCTCGTCGGCCAGGGCCGGATCCGGGCCGGATCCAGCCGGGCCGGTGACGGCGCCGCGACCGCCGACGGCCGCGGTGGCCAGGGCCGGCCCAGGCTCGCGGATCAGGCCGCAGTCCAGGCACTCGAGCTGGCCGAGGCGCCGGATCAGGTGCACGCTCGCGCACCGGGCGCAGGATTGCAGTTCCGCGGTCCAGTCGCTGGACTCCTGGCAGGCCGGGCAGACCAGCACCAGCTGGTCTCGCAGCACCCCCCGGCGCCAGGGACTCTTCCCCCGCTCGGGGTCGGTCTGCCGGACTCCGCAGCGGTAACAGGGCATATCGGGACACCGCCCCCTGGCCTCCCCTGGCAGCAGGAGCGCGCTAGCCGAGTGAGGCGAGCGCCTTTGAGTAGTCGGCGAGGTCGCGCGCCTGCGGGATCGGGTTGACGACCTTCCAGCGCACCACGCCGTCTTTATCGATGATGAACGTACCCCGGGTCGCGATGCCGCGCTCGGAGTCGAACACACCGTACAGCCTGGCGACGTCACCATGCGGCCAGAAGTCCGAGAGCAGACCGAACTCGAAATGCTCGGCGTCGGACCAGGCCCGGTGGGTGAACGTGGAGTCCACCGACACGGTCAGCAGCTCCACGTCGTCCCGGTTGACCTCGGGGAACTCGTCACGGATGGCGCACAGCTCACCGGTGCACACACCGCTGAAGGCCAGCGGGTAGAAGATGAGCACCACGTTGCGGCGCCCACGGAAGCCGGACAGCCGCACGGGTGTGCCGTGCTGGTCTTTCAGCTCGAAGTCGGGCGCCTGATCGCCCACCTCAACCGCCATGGCTGGTCCTTTCACCGGATCTGCACGGATGCTGCGATTACGCCGTTGCCTGATAAGTCTGCCACCTGCGAATGGGCGCAAAAGCCAGGCCGTTCGGCCCCTTTTTGGGGACCAAACGGGCCAGCCGCAGCCCGCCTGCGGCGGCCAGCCGCGTTCGCGCCTTCGGCGACCCGGTTATCTGCGCGCCTTCGGCGCGACCAGCCGGGAACCGGACCAGTCGCGGGCCGCACTGACGCTGGACGTCTGGGATAGGCCGGCCGTGGGCGCGGCTTCGCCGATGTCGCTCGGCTCGACATGACCTGACCGGCCCGCCTTCGGCGTCAGCAGCCAGATGTACCCCCCGTCGGCAAGCGGCGTGAGGGCGTCGACCAGCGCGTCCACGAGGTCCCCGTCCCCGTCTCGCCACCACAACAGGACCACGTCCACGACGTCGTCGTAGTCCTCATCGACCAGCTCCACGCCGTCTATCCGGGTGATCGCGCCGCGCAGCTGCTCGTCGCAATCATCGTCGTAGCCGATCTCCTGCACCACCTGGCCCGGTTTGATACCGAGCCGCTCGGCCTGGCCGCGTTCGTCCTGCGCCTGGCCCGCGGTCGCGCTCACTGAAATCCTCCTTGAATCCCTCCCCGCGCCGCCACGCCTGCGGGCATTAGGCCTATGGGAACTGCAGGCCGCATCCCCCTGACGGCAACGACGCGTCAGCACTTCTTGTTGGGACAGTTCACACTGGCCTGGCCCGGTGCGCAAGTGGCAATCGGCCTGGGCCGGAAATTTTGACCTCTTTGCCGTCCTAGCTGGTTACGCACCGCAGCTTTCATCACGTAGAGTAACGACCGAATCCGCTCTCGGCGAAACACCCCGGCGGCCGTGGTTTTCCGGCCCGGGGTGTGTGCGTGGCACCCCCCGCACAGTGGTTACCTTCGAGTAGAGATGCGCTCCGGGCCAGTTCGTACGACGATTGGTCTGGACAACATCGCGAAGGCAAAAGCTCCCGACACCGACGCGGCCGACCGGCCGCCCGACTAACTGCGGAAGGCGAGGCTACCCCGTGGCTTCCGGACGTCAGCAATTCCCCATCATCAGCGACGGGTTGCCGACCCAGTTGCCCGACATCGACCCGGACGAGACGCGCGAATGGCTCGAGTCGTTCGACTCGGTCGTCAGGACCAGGGGCCGGACCCGGGCCAGGTACGTGATGCTCAGCCTGCTCGAGCGGGCGCGCGAGCAGCAGGTCGGCGTGCCCGGCCTGCGCAGCACCGACTTCATCAACACGATCACGCCCGAGCGTGAGCCGTGGTTCCCGGGCGATGAGTACGTCGAGCGCCGGATCCGGGCCTACATCCGCTGGAATGCCGCCGTCATGGTCTCCCGGGCCAACCGGCCGGGCATGGGCGTGGGCGGCCACATCGCCACCTACGCCAGCGCGGCCAGCCTGTACGAGGTGGGCTTCAACCACTTCTTCCACGGCAAGGACCACGGCGAGTCCGGCGACCAGGTGTTCTTCCAGGGGCACGCGGCGCCCGGCATCTACGCCCGGGCCTTCCTCGAGGGCCGGCTGACCGAAGATCAGCTGAACGGGTTCCGGCAGGAGCTCTCGCATCCCGGCGGCGGGCTGCCGTCCTACCCGCATCCGCGGCTGATGCCGGAGTTCTGGGAGTTTCCCACGGTGTCGATGGGCCTGGGCGCGCTGAACTCCATCTACCAGGCCCGGTTCAACCGCTACCTGCTGGCCCGGCAGATCCACGACACCTCACGGTCACACGTGTGGGCGTTCCTCGGCGACGGCGAGATGGACGAGCCCGAGGCGCTCGGCGCGATCGGCCTGGCCGCCCGCGAGGAACTGGACAACCTGACCTTCGTCATCAACTGCAACCTGCAGCGGCTGGACGGCCCGGTCCGCGGCAACGGCAAGGTCATCCAGGAGCTCGAGGCGTTCTTCCGCGGCGCGGGCTGGAACGTCATCAAGGTCATCTGGGGCCGCGACTGGGACCCGCTGCTGGCCCAGGACACCGACGGCGTGCTGGTGAACAAGATGAACACCACGCCCGACGGCCAGTTCCAGACCTACAGCGTCGAGTCCGGCGCCTACATCAGGGAGAACTTCTTCGGCGGCGACCCGCGGCTGCGGGCCATGGTGGCGCACCTGTCCGACGACGAGCTGCGCAACCTGTCCCGGGGCGGGCACGACTACCGCAAGGTGTACGCGGCGTTCAAGGCGGCCCGCGAGCACACCGGCCAGCCCACCGTCATCCTGGCCCACACCATCAAGGGCTGGACCCTGGGCAAGGACTTCGAGGCCCGCAACGCCACGCACCAGATGAAGAAGCTCACCGTGGCCGAGCTGAAGGAATTCCGGGACCGGCTCTACCTGCCCATCCCGGACTCGGCCCTGGAGGCCGAACTGCCGCCGTACTACCACCCCGGCGAGGACTCCGACGAGATCCAGTACATGCGCGAGCGCCGGGCCGCGCTCGGCGGGGTGCTCCCCCGCCGGGTAGTACGGGCCAAGCCGCTGCCGCAGCCGCCGGACTCGGTCTATGACGAGCTGCGCAAGGGCTCGGGCAAGCAGGCCGTGGCCACCACGATGGCGTTCGTCCGGCTGCTCAAGGAGATGATGAAGGACCCGGCCATCGGGGACCGCTTCGCGCCGATCGTCCCGGACGAGGCCAGGACGTTCGGCATGGACTCGCTGTTCCCGACGGCCAAGATCTACTCCCCGCACGGGCAGACCTACGAGGCCGTGGACCGGAACCTGCTGCTGTCCTACAAGGAATCCGAAAAGGGCCAGATCCTGCACGAGGGGATCAGTGAGTCCGGCGCGATGGGCTCGGTGATCGCGGCCGGGACCGCCTACGCCACGCACGGCACGCACATGATCCCGGTCTACGTGTTCTACTCGATGTTCGGCTGGCAGCGGACCGGGGACCAGATGTGGGCCATGGGCGACCAGCTGGGCCGCGGGTTCCTGCTCGGGGCCACGGCCGGGCGGACCACGCTGACTGGCGAGGGGCTGCAGCACAACGACGGCCACTCGGTGCTGCTGGCTTCGGTGAGCGAGGCGTGCATCTCCTACGACTGCGCCTGGGCCTACGAGCTCGCCTACGTCGTGCGCGACGCGCTGCGCCGGATGTACGAGGCCAGCCCGGAGCACCCCGACGGCGAGAACATCTTCTACTACCTGACCCTGTACAACGAGCCGTACCCGCAGCCCGCCGAGCCCGCCGACTTCCCCGGCGGCACCGCGAGCCTGGAGGACGGCATCCTGCGCGGGCTGTACCAGTACTCGGCCGCCGCCGACCTCGACCGGCCAGATGAGGCCGAACGCTCTGCCCACACGCGGCCCCGTGCTCAGGTACTGGCCTCCGGCGTGGCGCTGCGGCAGGCGCTGCGCGCTCAGGAGATGCTGGCCACGGACTGGGGGGTAGCCGCCGACGTGTGGTCGGCCACCTCCTGGACCGAGCTGCGCCGCGACGCGCTCGCCTGCGAGTCGTGGAATCTGCTGCACCCCAGCGAGCCGTCCCGGGAGCCGCACGTGACCTCCATGCTGGCTGACTCCGAGGGTCCGGTGGTCGCGGTCTCGGACTGGATCAAGGCGGTACCGGATCAGATCGCCCGCTGGGTGCCGGGCACGTTCACCTCGCTCGGCACCGACGGGTTCGGGTTCTCCGACACGCGGCCGGCGGCGCGGCGGTTCTTCCACGTCGACGCCGAGTCCATCACCCTGGCCGTGCTGTGGGAGCTGGCCCGCACCGGGAAGATCGACGCCGACCTGCCCGCCCAGGCCATCGCCAAGTACGGCCTGGACCTGCCGGTCAGCGAGGCGCTCTCCTAGCGTCCCGCCGGCTCAGCCCTGGCGTCCCGGGAACACCCGTTCCCGGGACGCCATGTCCGGGGGCGGGCGCGCCTTGCGCCGCTGTCCGATGCTGGCGGCCAGGGCGGCGGCGGGAAGCAGAGCCGCTGTAGCCGCGACGGTGAAGCACACGGCCAGCGGAAGCCGGCCGATCAGCAGGCCGGTCCCGGCCACACCCGCGGAATTGCCTACGTTGTAGGCGGTATTGACCCAGGCGCCCGCCCTGGTGCGCTCCCCTGGAGCGGCGGCCTCGTCCGCGATCAGGTACACCGAGGTCAGGATGGGCGCGACGAACAATCCCGCCGCGCCCATCACGGCGATCAGGACGTAGATGTCCGGCGAGTGCCCGGCCAGGATCACGAACAGGCCCAGAGCCAGTGTGAGGATTAGCAGCCGCAGCTGGATACAGACCCGCCAGCGGAAGGCGCCGTAGAGCAGGCCGCCCAGCGCGCTGCTGACCGCCAGTGCGGCCTCCACTCACGCGACCGCGGCGATGTGATGATGCTGGCCAGCGAACGCGACGGCGACCAGGCCCAGCGCGCCCAGGCAGGCACCCAGCCCGGCCGAGACCACCACCGCGTGGCCGTACCACGTCCTGCCTCGCCGCGCCGCCGGGGCCGGCCGCGGGCGAGGGACAGCCTGAGCCGCCATGGGCGGGGCCAGGAGCGGGCAGGTTCCGTACCGCCGGGGACGTGACGAGGGCCACGGTGCCGGCCAGTATGAGCCCGGCGCTGACCGCTACGCCCAGGGCCGGGTTGGCGTAGGCAGCGAACAGCCCAGCCAGCAAGGGGCCAGCGGTATAGAGGAGTTCCTCGGCGACCGTGTCGAGGGAATAGGCGCGCTGCAGGAGCTCGGTGTCGGGGATCAGGACGCCCCACAGTGTGCGCATGAGCGGACCGAACGGCGGCGAGCAAGCCCCGCAGGCCGCCGCGGTCATCCACAGCAGGGCCCGCGGAGCGCCAGGCTGCCAGGTCATGGCCGCCAGTGCTCCCAGCAGCGCCGCGTATCCGATCGTCATCGGCGGGAGGGCTTTGCGCGGTCCGTGCCGGTCAATCAGCCTGGCCCGCCAGGGAGACAGCAGGGAACTGGTCAGCCCGAACAGGGCGATAACAACCCCGGCCGCGGCATACGAACCGGTGGCCCGGGTGACGGCCAGGACGAGGGACAGGAAAACGACGCCGTAGGACAGCCTGCCCACCAGCGCCGCGCTGAACGTGCGAACTACGTGCGGGGGACGGAGGACAGCGGCGTATGACGCCAGGTGTGAGCGCAAGGACATGAGGATCTTCCTCGGAAAAGGCGGCGCTGCAGGAAGCGCCGCGAATATGCAGGGACGCCAAAAGGGCCGCGCCTGTCAGCAGTCGCGGCCGGGCGTCCTACGCACGAGGAAGAAACACACCCCGAATCTTACCTGCCGGGCGGCCCAGCGGGAGAATGCGCACGGCCGGGGCGGCGGGCGGCTCCTCTAGGCTAAAGGGGTGACGGCGAAGCGGCAGGCCAGGGCGCGTGTGCACGCGGAGACCGTGCGGCGGATGGAGCGCGCGACTGGCGCGCTGGGCACGGCCGCCATCGCCGCCATGGACGAGCGGCTGCCGTGGTTCCGCAAGATGTCGGCGGAGAACCGGAGCTGGCTCGGGCTGGTCGCGCAGGCGGGCATCGCCGCGTTCATCGACTGGATCAAGCATCCCGAGCGCAACCGGCCCGCGCTGACCGAGGTCTTCGGCACGGCGCCGCGCGAGCTGGCCCGGGCGGTCAGCCTGCAGCACGCCGTGGAGATGGTGCGGGTCATCATCGACGCGGTGGAGGCGCGGGTGGACGAGCTGGCCGCACCGGGAGGCGAGGCCGAGCTGCGCGAGGCCGTGCTGACCTACGCCCGCGAGCTCGCGTTCAGCGCGGCCCAGGTGTACGCGCGCACGGCCGAGGCCCGCGGAGCGTGGGACGCGCGGCTGGAGGCGCTGGTGGTGGATTCCCTGGTGCGCGGCGAGGCCGAGGACTCGCTGCACTCCTGGGCGTCGGCGCTGAACTGGTCATCGGTTCCCGTCACGGTGGTCGTCGGCACCATCGGCGACGGCGAGACCGACGGCGGGGCCGAGCCGCTCATCGAGGAGCTCCGCGCCCAGGCCCGGCGGGCCCGGCTGGACCTGCTGGCCGGGGTGCAGGGCAACCGGCTGATCCTGGTCCTGGGCGGCACCGACGACCCCATCTCGGCGGCCGAGCGGTTCGCCGGGCGATTCGGGCCGGGGCCGGTGATCGCGGGGCCGCTGGTCCGTGACCTGCGGGCGGCGTCGGTGTCCGCGCGGGCAGCTCTGGCCGCGTTGCGCGCCGCCCCGGCGTGGCCGGACGCGCCCCGGCCGACCGGAGCCGACGAGCTGCTGCCCGAGCGCGCCCTGGACGGCGATCCCGACGCCCGGGCCGCACTGATCACCGACGTCTACGAACCGCTGGCGGGTGGCGGGCACGCGCTGCTGGACACCCTCAACACCTATCTGGAGCAAGGCTCCTCGCTGGAGGCCACCGCGCGGCTGCTGTTCGTGCACCCCAACACCGTCCGCTACCGGCTGCGCCGGGTGGCTGAGCTGACCGAATACACGCCGTCGGCGGGCCGGGACGGCTTTACCCTGTGGGTGGCGATCGTGCTGGGCCGGCTGGCCGGCAAAGCTGGCTGAGCGGGGATGGTCGCGGCGCCGCCGGCGG
>JBAPYC010000279.1:0-18450 GCA_049284535.1 Streptosporangiaceae bacterium | reverse complement strand
GCCGTGGGCCGGCTTGCACCGCCACCACCGTGACCGCGGTCAGCGAGGCTCCTTGCAGCGGCGAGGCCAGCTGGGCCGCCTGCTCGCTCGGCGCGCTGGCTGGCAGGAACGAGGTGCTGTCGCTTTGCGTCACGGCGGACAGCGAGGGCAGCAGCATCAGCGCCGCGGCGAGCCCGGCCGCCCAGGCCAGCACCACGAGCCAGCGGAACCGGACCGAGAACCGCCCGGCCGCGGCGAAAAAGGAACCCACGAAGGCCATCGTGGCCGGCCAGGCGCGGGTTCGCGGCACCCGCGGGCGCCTAAACTTGCTTCGTGGCAGATCCGCATGGCTACCGCCCGGCGCCCGGCGAGATTCCCGAGTCCCCGGGGGTCTACAGGTTCCGCGATCAGCGTGGCCGGGTGATCTACGTCGGCAAGGCCAAGTCGCTCCGGCAGCGGCTGAACTCCTACTTCGCGGACTTCGCGAGCCTGCACCCGCGCACACAGATGATGCTGACGACCGCGGCGAGCGTGGAGTGGACCGTGGTCGGCACCGAGGTCGAGGCGTTCCAGCTCGAGTACTCCTGGATCAAGGAGTTCGACCCCCGCTTCAACATCAAGTACCGGGACGACAAGAGCTACCCCTACCTGGCCGTCACCATGGGCGAGGAATACCCGCGGGTGATGGTCATGCGCGGCGCCAAGCGCAAGGGCACGAAGTACTTCGGGCCGTACAGCCACGCCTGGGCCATCCGGGACACGGTGGACACCCTGCTGCGGGTGTTCCCGGTGCGCACCTGCTCGGCCGGGGTGTTCAAGCGGTCCGGCCAGATCGGCCGTCCCTGCCTGCTCGGCTACATCGGCAAGTGCTCGGCGCCGTGCGTCAAGCGGGTCAGCGCGGAGGCGCACCGCCAGCTGGCCGAGGATTTCTGCGACTTCATGGCCGGCCAGACCAGCCGGTTCGCCTCCCGGCTGGAGGCGGAGATGCGGGAGGCCGCCGCCGAGGAGGAGTTCGAGCGCGCGGCCCGGCTCCGTGATGACCTGCGCGCGCTGCAGCGCGCGGTCGAGAAGCAGGCGGTGGTGCTCGGCGACGGCACCGACTGCGACGTGATCGCGCTGGCCGAGGATCAGCTCGAGGCGGCCGTGCAGGTCTTCTACGTGCGCGGCGGCCGGGTCCGGGGTCAGCGCGGCTGGGTCCTGGACAAGATCGAGGAGGTCACCCCGGCCGAGCTGGTGGAGACCTTCCTCGGCCAGGTGTACGGCGACCTCCCGGCCGACGCCGAGGCGATCAACGCCGGCATGCCCCGCGAGATCCTGGTGCCCGAGCTGCCGCCGGACCCGGACACGATGACGCAGTGGCTGGCGGAGCGGCGCGGCGGGCCGGTCAGCCTGCGGGTCCCGCGGCGCGGCGACAAGAAGGCTCTGATGGAGACGGTCGCCCGCAACGCCGCCCAGACACTTGCCCTGCACAAGACCCGGCGGGCCAGCGACCTGACCACACGGAGCAAGGCGCTGAACGAGATCCAGGAGGCTCTCGGGCTGGACGACGCGCCGCTGCGGATCGAGTGCTACGACGTGTCCAACCTGCAGGGCACTCACGTGGTCGCGTCCATGGTGGTATTCGAGGACGGCCTGGCCCGCAAGAGCGAGTACCGCCGGTTCTCGGTCAGGGGCACCGAGGGCACCGACGACATCTCCGCCATTTACGAGGTCATCACCCGCCGGTTCCGCCGCTACCTGGCCGAACGGGAGAAGACCGGCGAGCTGGATACACTCGGCGACCCCGAGGCCGGCGAAGATCAAGATCCTGAAGCCGAACGGGCTGATATGACAGCCCCGAAGAAATTCGCCTACCCGCCCAACCTGGTCGTGGTCGATGGCGGCCCGCTCCAGGCCCAGGCCGCCGCCCGCGCCCTGGCCGAGCTCGGCATCGACGACGTGGCCGTGTGCGGCCTGGCCAAGCGGCTGGAAGAGGTGTGGCTGCCGGGCGAGGAGTACCCGGTCATCCTGCCCCGCAGCAGCGAGGGGCTGTACCTGCTGCAGCGGGTGCGGGACGAGGCGCACCGGTTCGCGATCACCTACCACCGCGTCAAACGCGGCAAAGCGGCCACCACCAGCGTGCTGGACGACGTGCCCGGGCTGGGGCCGGCCCGGCGCAAGGCGCTGCTCAAGCAGTTCGGCTCGGTCCGTAAGCTCAGCTCAGCGAGCATCGAGGAGATCGCCGCCGTGCCCGGGATCGGTCCCCGGCTGGCGGCCACCGTCTGCGCGGCGCTGGGCAGCAATGAGCTGGGCAGCAACGAGCTCGGCACCGACAACGCGGGGGGCGGTCCCGGTGGAGCAGGGCAGCATGAGGGCGGCTGACGACCCGACGGACATCGTCGTCATCACCGGCCTGTCCGGGGCGGGACGGTCCACCGCGGCCAAGTCGCTGGAGGACCTGGGCTGGTTCGTGGTGGACAACCTGCCGCCCGGCCTGCTGCCCACCATGGTGGACCTGGCGGCCAGGTCCAACGGCGCGGTGTCGCGGATGGCCGCGGTGGTAGACGTCCGCAGCCGCGCGTTCAGCACCGACCTGAAATCGGCCATCACCGACCTGGGCGCGCGCGGCGTGACGGCGCGCGTGGTCTACCTCGAGGCGGGTGAGGATACGCTGGTCCGCCGGTTCGACAGCGAGCGGCGGCCGCACCCGCTGCAGGGCTCGGGCCGGGTTACCGACGGCATCGCGGCCGAGCGCGAGCTGCTGCGCGCGGCGCGCGGCGAGGCCGACCTGGTAGTCGATACCACCCGGCTCAACGTGCACCAGCTCCGGGCCCGGATGCGCGACTTCTTCGGCGGCGGCAGCGCGGCGGCCCGGCTGCGCTTGTCCGTGGTCTCATTCGGCTACAAATACGGGCTGCCGGTCGACGCCGACATCGTGGTGGACTGCCGGTTCCTGCCGAACCCGCACTGGATCCCCGAACTCGCCCCGATGACCGGGCAGGACGCGCCGGTCCGCGATTACGTCCTGGCGCAGCCGGGCGCCCGTCAGTTCCTGGACCACTACGCGGAGCTGCTGCAGGTGGTGCTGCCCGGCTACGAGCGTGAGGGCAAGCGGTTCGTCACGCTGGCGGTGGGCTGCACCGGCGGCAAGCACCGGAGTGTGGCGATCGCCGACGAGCTCGCCGGGCGCGTCGCCAGCACCGACGCCGACGTCCAGGTCGTGCACCGGGACCTCGGCCGGGAGTGAGCGCGCGGTGAACGACCACAGCCCCCCGTCTGGCCCGCGGGCAGTGGCGCTCGGCGGTGGTCACGGGCTGGCCGCGTCGCTGATGGCCCTGCGCCGGGTGACCGGTGACCTGACCGCGATCGTGACGGTCGCGGATGACGGCGGATCCAGCGGCCGGCTGCGGCGCGACTACGGCGTGCTGCCGCCTGGAGATCTGCGGATGGCGCTGGCCGCGCTGTGCGGAGATGACGAGTGGGGCACCACCTGGAGCAGGGTCGTGCAGCACCGCTTCGGCGGTGACCGTGAGCTGGCCGGGCACGCCGTCGGCAACCTGCTCATCGTGGCCCTGTGGGACCTGCTCGGCGACACGGTGGCCGGGCTGGACTGGGTGGCCCGGCTGCTGGGAACCGGCGGCCGGGTCCTGCCGATGGCCGCGGTGCCGCTGGACATCGTGGCGGAGGTACTCGGCGCGGACCCGGGCCGTCCGGGCCAGGTCACCACGGTCCGCGGCCAGGAGCAGTGTGCCAGTACGGCGGGCCAGGTCCAGTCGATCTCGCTGCTGCCGGCCGATCCGCCTGCCGTACCGGAGGCGGTGCGGGCCGTGCTCGACGCGGACTGGGTAATTTTCGGGCCCGGTTCGTGGTTCACCAGTGTGCTGCCGCACCTGCTGGTACCCGAGCTGGCGGCCGCGCTGCACGCCACCGCCGCCCGGCGGCTGGTGGTCCTCAACCTGGTGCCGCAGCCGGGGGAGACGGAGGGATTTTCCCCGCACAAGCACCTGGAGGTCCTCGCCGGGCACGCGCCAGCGCTTACTGTGGATGTAGTTCTTGCCGACACCAGGGCTGCGAGTACGGGTAACCTGGCCGATCTGGAAAAGGCCGCCGCTGTCTTCGGGGCCCGGCTGGTGATGGCGGATGTGGCCGCAGCCGATAGTTCTGCGAAACACGACCCGCGGCTCCTGGCGAAGACGTACGCGCAGATTTTCGAAGGGCGCCCCTTGGGCCCCGGGCCGAGACACTGAGGGGGAGTGACGCCGGATGGCGATGACCAGCGTGGTGAAAGATGAGCTCAGCCGCGTCCAGGTGATCAAGCCGTGCTGCCGCAAGGCCGAGGTCTCCACGCTGCTCAGGTTCGCCGGCGGCCTGCACCTGTCCGAGGGCCGGGTCGTGGTCGAGGCTGAACTCGACACCGGCGCGGCGGCCCGCCGGCTGCGGGCCAGCATCACCGAGGTGTTCGGGCATCCGGCCGAGTTCCTGGTGCTGGCGCCGAGCGGCCTGCGCAAGGGCAACCGCTACCTGGTCCGGGTGAGCAAGGGCCAGGCGGGCGAGAGCCTGGCCCGCCAGGCCGGGCTGATCGACGGTTACGGGCGCCCGGTGCGGGGCCTGCCCCGCCAGGTCGTGTCCGGGTCGGCGTGTGACTGCGAGGCTGCCTGGCGCGGGGCGTTCCTGGCCCACGGATCGCTGACCGAGCCCGGCCGCTCCATGGCTCTGGAGATCACCTCCCCGGGCTCGGAGGCAGCGCTGGCCCTGGTGGGCGCGGCCCGGCGGCTCCGGGTGCACGCCAAGGCGCGTGACGTGCGCGGCGTGGACCGGGTGGTGATCCGGGACGGCGAGGCGATCAGCGCGATGCTGACCCGCCTCGGGGCGCACGAGGCCGTGATGGCCTGGGAGGAGCGGCGGATGCGCCGCGAGGTCCGGGCCACCGCCAACCGGCTGGCCAACTTCGACGACGCGAACCTGCGCCGCAGTGCCCGCGCCGCGGTCGCGGCCGGCGCGCGGGTGGAGCGGGCCCTGGAGATCCTCGGCCCGGACGCGCCCCAGCACCTCACCATGGCGGGCCAGCTGCGGATGGCGCACCGCCAGGCCAGCCTGGAAGAGCTCGGCGCGCTCTCCGACCCGCCGCTGACCAAGGACGCCATCGCCGGGCGCATCCGCCGTCTGCTGGCCATGGCCGACCGCCGTGCCGCCGACCAGGGCATCCCCAGCACCGAGGCCAGCCTCACCGCCGAGATGCTCTGACCCAGCCCTCTATGACGGGTGCTTTACGACCGGTGCTTACGAGCCGGTGCTTTACGACCCGGCGCTCTACCAGTGGCGCGGCTCCTGCCCGGCCAGGATGGTGCGCAGCTCCGTGGTGACGCGGTCCGGGTAGCGGTCCAGCATCGCCTCCAGATCACGCCGCTGGGCCGGGGTTGAGTACGTAGCCAGCTCGCGCTTGAGTTCCCCCTGCCGTCCGCGGTCCCCGGCGGGCACGCCCGGCAGCAGCGGGGCGGTTATGAGCAGCATGAGCCCGGGAAGCAGGGCGATGCTGCCCGGTCCGGATCGCAGGAGGAACCCGGCCACCGTGAGGACCGTCCCGGCTAGCAGCGGGCGCCAGCGGGGCTGGACCGCGCGCGCGACGGGCAACAGCGCGACGACGGCCAGCAGAAAGCCAAGCCGGATCCGGCGGCGGATCCGGCCAGCTCTGGTCAGCCGCGGGCGGTCGGGCCGCCCGATCGAGGTGGCCGACTGGCTCCACAGCACCATGTTCCAGCGATGCAGTCCCATCGCAGCCTCCAGCATCCAAGGCTCTGCGTGTCCATCATGGTACGCTCCGGTGCCCCTCGGCCTCCAGACCTTCCCGGCGCCGGGCAGCGGCCAGGTGAGCCCGCTCGGTCTCGTTGGCGGTGCGCGCGATGGCCTGATCGTAGGCGGCGGCCGCCTCGGCGGGCCGTCCGAGCCGCCTGAGCAGGTCGGCGCGAATGGCGTGGAGCAGGTAATACCCATCCAGATCCAGGCTGTCCACGATGGCCAGCGCCGCGGCCGGGCCGTGCACCTCGGCCACCGCCACGGCGCGGTTGAGCGCGACCACGGGCCCGGGCGCCGCCGCCAGCAGCTGGTCGTACAGCTGCAGGATCTGGCCCCAGTCGGTGGCGGCCGCGGTGGCCGCATCGCTGTGCACCGCGCTGATCGCGGCCTGGATCTGGTACGGCCCCGGCTGGTTGCGCCGCAGGCAGCGGCGGAGGATGCCCTGGCCCTCGGCGACCAGGCCGCGATCCCAGCGGTTGCGGTCCTGGCTGGCCAGCGGGACGAGCGAGCCGTCCGGGCCGGTGCGCGCGGCCCGGCGTGACTCCACCAGGAGCATCAGGGCGAGCAGTCCGAGCACCTCCGGCTCGTCCGGCATGAGATCGGCCAGTACCCGGCCGAGCCTGATCGCCCCGGCGCACAGGTCCGCCCGCGTCAGCTGGCCGCCCGAGCTGGCCGTGTACCCCTCGTTGAAGATCAGGTAGAGGACGGCGAGCACGGCCGTGAGCCGGGCGGGAAGGTCGGCCTCGGCCGGGATCCGGTAGGGGATCCCGGCGTCCCGGATCTTGGCTTTAGCCCGGACCAGCCGCTGGGCCATGGTCGGTTCCGGGACCAGGAACGCGTGCGCGATCTCAGCCGTGGTCAGCCCGCCGAGCAGCCGGAGCGTCAGCGCTACCTGGGCGGCCCGGCCCAGCGCCGGGTGGCAGCAGGTGAACATGAGCCGCAGCCGGTCGTCACGCACCGGGCCCTCCCTTCCGTCCGCCGCGGGTTCCCCGGCGGCGTGCAGCAGCGCCGCCTGGGCGTGCTTGCTGTCCCGGGCCGCCTCCCGCCGGAGCCTGTCGATCGCCCGGTTCCGGGCCGTGGTGATGATCCATCCGGCTGGGCTGGGGGGCAGGCCCGCCGCCGGCCAGCGCCGGGTGGCCTCGGTGAAGGCGTCCTGGACCGCGTCCTCGGCGATGTCGATGTCGCCGAAGACACGGGTCAGGGCGGCGACGGCCCGGCCGTACTCCGCGCGGAAAACGCGCTCGACGTCGCCGGCCGCCACGGTCAGTCCAGGTCCGCCATGGGGCGTACCTCGATAGGCAGGGTGCAGGCGACGGCGGCCTTGCGGGCCCAGGCCAGCGCCTCGTCCAGGTCGGCGGCCTGGATGATCCAGAAGCCGCCGATGTGCTCCTTGCCCTCGGCGAACGGCCCGTCCGTGACCAGCACCTCGCCGTCCTTGGCCCGGACGACGGTGGCGGTGTCCGGCGCGTGCAGGCCGCCGGTGAACACCCAGGCCCCGGCCGCCCGCATCTCCTGGTTCAGCGCGTCGATGTCCCGCATCACCGGCTCCAGCACCTCCGGTGCGGGAGCCGGGCCGTCCGGCTGGTAGATACCGAGCATGTACCGCTTCATCTGAGTCATCCTTCCCACGCTATGCCGGCCCCGCGGGCTGGCCCGTCACCCTCTACACGAACCGCCGCGGCGCGGATCGACACCGGGCCAGGGCCACCCGGAATTTTTCTTCAGTCCGGCCTTGGCCTGATATGGTCTAGACCAGCCAACCTTGTGCCCGCCTCCTAGCCATGCGCGCGGGCGTTGTCCGATAGTCTCGGAACCGCTGGCGATCAGGGGATCGACGAGGAGATTCAGTACTGTGACTATTCGCGTGGGAATCAATGGTTTCGGTCGTATCGGCCGTAACTTCTGGCGTGCGGCCAACGCTGTCGACGGCGACCGTGGCATCGAGATTGTCGCGGCCAACGATCTCGGCGACGTCGCCACCATGGCGCACCTGCTCAAGTACGACACCGTGCTCGGCACGCTGCCGTATGACGTGTCGGTGTCCGGCGACGCCATTCAGATCGGCGCCAAGTCGATCAAGATCCTGGCCGAGCGCGACCCGGCCAAGCTGCCGTGGGGCGACCTCGGCGTGGACGTGGTGATCGAGTCCACCGGACTGTTCACCTCCGGTCCGGCGGCGCGGGCGCACATCGAGGGGGGCGCGAAGAAGGTCATCATCTCCGCGCCGGCCAAGGACGAGGACATCACGATCGTGATGGGGGTCAACGACGACAAGTACGACCCCGCCGCTCACGCGATCATCTCCAACGCCTCCTGCACCACGAACTGTGTCGCGCCGATGGCCAAGGTGCTGCTGTAGAACTTCGGCATCGTCAAGGGCCTGATGACCACCGTGCACGCCTATACCCAGGACCAGAACCTCCAGGACGGCCCGCACAAGGACCTGCGCCGCGCCCGCGCCGCCGCGCTGAACATCGTGCCGACCTCCACCGGTGCCGCGAAGGCCACGAGCCTGGTGATCCCGGAGCTCAAGGGCAAGCTCGACGGCTACTCGCTGCGCGTCCCCGTGCCGGACGGCTCGATCACGGACCTCGTCGTCGAGCTGGGCCGCGACGTCACCAAGGACGAGGTCAACGCCGCGTTCAGGAGCGCCGCCGAGGGGTCCCTGAAGGGCATCCTCTACTACACCGAGGACCCGATCGTCTCCTCCGACATCGTCGGCTCCCCGGCCTCCTGCACGTTCGACTCGTCGATCACGATGGCGTACGGGAACCAGGTGAAGGTCTTCGGCTGGTACGACAACGAGTGGGGCTACTCGAGCCGGCTCGTCGACCTGACCGCGCTCGTCGCCTCGCGGCTGCGGTAATGCGGTCCGTCGACGACCTGGAGGTCACGGGCCGGCGCGTGCTGCTGCGGTCTGACCTGAACGTCCCGCTGGACCTGACCGGCACCGGGGACATCACCGATGACGGCCGGATCCGGGCGAGCCTGCCGGTGATCAGCAAGCTGTCCGACCGGGGGGCGCGGGTGATCATCCTCGCGCACCTCGGCCGGCCCAAGGGGGCTACGTTCGAGGAGGCGGCCGCGGGCGGCCCGTCGCTGCGGCCCGTGGCCGCGCGGCTCGGCGAGCTGCTCGGCCGCCCGGTCTCGTTCGCGACCGACGTGGCCGGGCCCTCCGCCGAGCAGACCGTGGCCAGCCTGGGCCACGGCGACGTGGCGGTGCTGGAGAACGTGCGCTTCGAGCCGGCCGAGACCAGCAAGGACGACGCCACCCGGGAAGAGTTCGCCCGGCGGCTCGCCCGGCTGGGCGAGGTGTACGTGGGCGACGGCTTCGGCGCCGTGCACCGCAAGCACGCCTCCGTCTACGACCTGCCCAAGCTGCTCCCGCACGCCGCCGGTGACCTGGTGCGCGACGAGGTGGCGGTGCTGCAGCAGCTGACCACCAACCCGGCCCGGCCGTTCGTGGTCGTGCTGGGCGGCAAGAAGCCATCGGACAAGCTGGCCGTGATCGGTAACCTGCTGAGCCTGGCCGACCGGATCCTGATCGGCGGCGGCATGGGCTACACATTCCTGGCCGCCCAGGGGTACGAGGTCGGCAACTCGGTGCTGGAGGCCGACCAGATCCCCGCGGTCAAGGACATAATGGCCGAGGCCGAGCGGCGCGGGGTCGAGCTCGTGCTGCCGGTCGACCTGGTCGTGGCGAGAAATTTTGCGCCCGACGCCGAGCACTCGGTGGTGCCGGTGACCGGCATCCCGGCCGACCACGAGGGCATGGACGCGGGCCCGCAGACCCGGGCGCTGTTCGCCTCGAAGCTGGCCGACGCCAGGACCGTGTTCTGGAACGGGCCGGTCGGGGTGTTCGAGTTCCCCGCCTTCGCCGACGGCACCCGCGCGGTGGCCGAGGCCGTCGCTGCCGTGGACGGGCTGACCGTGGTCGGCGGCGGCGACTCGGCCGCGGCCGTCCGGGCGCTCGGCATCCCGGAGAAGTCCTACGGCCACATCTCGACCGGCGGCGGCGCCAGCCTGGAGTACCTCGAGGGCAAGACGCTCCCGGGCCTGACGGCACTGGAGGCAGGTTCGTGACGCCCAAGCCCCGCGCCGGCGGGGTCCAGCTGCCGCTGATGGCCGGCAACTGGAAGATGAACCTGAACCACCTCGAGGCGATCGCCCTGGTCCAGAAGCTCGCCTTCACCTTGACCGCGAGGGACTTCGACACGGTCGACGTGGCTGTGCTGCCGCCGTTCACCGACCTGCGCAGCGTGCAGACGCTCATCGACGGGGACAAGCTGCGCATCGCCTACGGGGCGCAGGACATCTCCCAGCACGACTCGGGCCCCTACACCGGCGAGATCTCCGGGCCCATGCTGGCCAAGCTGGGCTGCGACTACGTGCTGGCCGGGCACTCCGAGCGCAGGCAGTACCACGCCGAGACCGACGAGCTGGTCAACGCGAAGATCCAGGCTGCGCTGAGGTCGGGGCTGACCCCCATCTTGTGCGTGGGGGAGTCCCAGGAGTGCCGCCAGGCCGGTGACCAGGTGAGTTTTGTGACCGGGCAGATCGACGGCGCGCTGAAGGGCATCCCGGCGGCCGCGGTAGCCTCAATGGTGGTCGCCTACGAGCCGATCTGGGCCATCGGCACGGGAGAGGTCGCCACGCCGGACGACGCGCAGGAGGCGGCCGCGGCCATCAGGTCGCGAATCTCCGAGCTTCATGACGCCGCAACGGCCGGTACTGTGCGTATCCTGTATGGCGGGTCCGTCAAGCCCGGCAACATCGCGCCGATCATGGCCCAGCGGGATGTCGACGGTGCCCTTGTCGGAGGAGCCAGCCTCGACGCCGGGCAGTTCGCTCAGATCTGCAGGTATCGTGAGCTGGCAGCGTAGGCTTATGCTATCGGCGCCGGAGCTTACAGTTTTGTATCGGCCGGGCCGATGACGACAGCGGGAGATGGACAACAGCTATGATCATCGGGCTTTCCATTATCCTCATCATCACGTCGGTCGTGATGGTCTTGCTCGTCCTGCTGCACAAGGGCAAGGGCGGCGGACTGTCTGACCTGTTCGGCGGCGGGGTCTCGTCCACCCTAGGCTCGTCCTCCGTCGTCGAGCGCAACCTGGACAGAATCACCATTTTCTTCGGAATCCTGTGGTTCGTGTGCATTGTTGCCCTCAACTGGCTGATCAATCACTAGCCTGTAGTAATCCCGCACCAATAAATCCCGCACCGTCGTCTGGCTTAGTAGCTCTATGGCCTTCAAGGGGTGATCTGTGAGTAGTGGCAACGCCATCCGCGGCAGCAGGGTAGGCGCGGGGCCGATGGGAGAGGCCGAGCGCGGCGAGTCCGCGCCCCGCATCTGGATATCGTTCTGGTGCGCCAACAAGCACGAGACGCGACCGAGCTTCGCGACCGACGCCGCGATCCCGGACACCTGGGAATGCCCGCGATGCGGCAACCCCGCGGGCCAGAACGAGGAGGCACCCCCCACGCCGCCCCGGGTCGAGCCGTACAAGACCCACCTGGCCTACGTGAAGGAGCGCCGCAGCGACTCCGATGGCGAGGCCATCCTGGCCGAGGCCCTGGCCCGCCTGCGCGGCGCCTGACCCAGCGGCCCTGACCCGGAAGCCCTGCCCAGAGAGCCCTGACCCGGAAGCCCTGCCCCAGGGAGCCTCTGGCCCAGCGGCCCCAGCACCCTCAAATCTCAGCATGAAACCCCGGTTTCAGTGCGTTCCAGAGCACTGAGACCGGGGTTTCATGGCGTCCGGGGCTGTGGGAAGGGACCCGCTGACTCGGCGGGAATGCTGCGGATGGGGAGCCTGGGACGGGAGTTGGCGGCTAGCGCTGACTTGATCGTGGCGACAACCCGCTCCGGCTCAGTGCGAATCTGACGCGGGGTGAAGTGCAGCACGGTGATGCCGTAGCCCGACATCCGGGCATGACGAGCCAGAGTGCGCTCGTGATCAGCCGGGGACAGATGGTATTCGCGGCTGTCCACTTCGGCGGCGACGCCCGCTGCTTCCCACCAGGCGTCCGGGCTCGCGATGAACTCCTGTCCCAGGTACAGCCTCGGGTTGAACATCGGCTCCGGGATTTTCGCGCGCCGCAGCAGGTCCCTGAGGTCGGCCTCCGGGTTCGACCGGGTGCCGGCGCATACGTCGCCGATGGCCGTGCGGAGCAGCGCCGAGCCCTGAGTCGGCCCGGCGTCGAGTTCGGCCGCCAGTTCTGCTGGCGTGCAGTGACCGCGCTGGATGACGGTGGCGACGAGGGCCCGGACATCACCGAGGCGCACGGGCCCCCGGGCCGTGTCGGCCACCACGCGGTCCAGCGGCGCCAGCCGGAGTGGTCCCGCCGTATAACCAGGCCCGGGCAGCCGCGTGGTCCGGTGGATCCGCACGAATCCGCCTCCCTGCCGCTGGCTTTCCGCCGGGACCAGGACGTCGATGACGCTGGGGCGGACGGCCGGGGCGGGCACACCCCACCGGCGCAGCGCGGCCGGCCCGGTGAGCAGGGAGCCAGGCCCGGCGTACAGCAGGGCGGCGACGTCCCGCTGATCGCTGGTGGGCGCCCCGGTAACAGCCAGGAACACGCCGGGCAGGAGCCGCTGCCAGGGACCCCCGGGTCGCAGCCGGTGCCGCAGCGCGCTGGCTGTCATGCCCCGGTCCAGCGCCTGGCGCCGGGTGATGAGCTGGTGCTGGTACGCCAGCAGGTCGGTCAGAGCCGCCTGATCGAGACGAGTTGAGCGAGTCATGACCGCAGCCTGACACCCGGCTCCGACATTCTGCGGTAGTGAGCTCGATGCGATAAGTAACCGTCGCCACATCTTCCTCACGCACCGCGAAAGCCAGCCGATCTAGCTCACCCCGGTGCCCGCTACGGCAGCCCAGGCACGCTTTGAGACCCCTGATTCAGTACGTTGGAACGCTCTGAACGCAGCATTCACAGCGTTGAGCAGTACGTTGGAACGCTCTGAACGCAGCATTCACAGCGTTGAGCACCGCGTTGCGCGAGCGGCTAGAGGCCCTCGTTGATCAGGCGGCCAGCCTGCTCGTACTTGTCGGGGCGGCGGCGCTTGAAGTAGAAGGCCACGCCGACGCCGGCGATTATCACAACGGCGTCGATGGGGCCGAGCCAGTTGGCGTAGCTGTAGCCGGCGCCAAGGAAGTCGATGTTGCTGAATAGCAGGTAGACCACGTAGGCCTGGGAGAAGAACGAGATCAGCGGGGCCAGCCTCGTCTTCCACCAGTGCACCTCGTCGCGGTGGTAGCGCTCGTAGTAGATCAGGATGCTGAGCGAGACCAGTGCCTGCACGGCCAGGATGATGATCACGCCCATGACCGCCATCAGGCCGTAGAGCTGCAGGTAGGCCTGGGAGTTCGGGTCGTTGCTGCCGGTGAAGATGGCGAACAGCCCGACGATGATCGCGGCCATGACCGACTGGGCGATCGAGGCGATGTGCGGGCTCTGCCACCGCGGGTGGGTCCGGCCGAGGGCGCGCGGGGCCAGGCCCTCACGGCCGAGCGAGTACAGGTACCGCGCGGTCGTGTTGTGGAAGGCCATCCCGCAGGCGAACGAGCCGGTGATGATGAGGTAGCTCATCACCGAGGAGACCCACTGGCCGGCGTACTGGCTGGCCGGGGCCAGGAAGTAGTTGGCCGCGTTGGTCTGGGACTGGGCGATGGCCGCGTGCGTGCTGGAGTAGCCGCCGAGCGAGGCCCAGGATGTCAGCGTGTAGAAGACACCGAGCCCGATCACCGAGATGTACAGCGCCCGGGGGACGATCCGCTTGGGGTCGCGCGACTCCTCGCCGTAGTTGGGCGCGGTCTCGAAGCCGACCCAGGACCAGAACGCGAAGAACAAGCCGATGCCCACTGCGCCGGCCCCGAGCTTGCCCTGAGCCGGGAAGCTCTTGAACGCGTTCACCGGGTTGATCGAGCTGATGTGGAAGCTGCCCTTGGAGAACAGGTAGACGTCGAAGATGGCCAGGATCAGCACCTCGCCGATCAGGCCGATGGCCAGCAGCGTGGTGGAGATCCGGACGTCGAAGTAGGTGAGGATGCCGATCAGCACCACCATGCCCAGCGCCAGCCAGGGCCAGGCGATGTTCACCCCGTATGCGTTCAGCTTCAGGCTCAGGAAGTAGGCGAACCCGCCGGCCAGCGAGGCCTCGAACACCGAGTACGCCACCACGGAGCCGTACCCGGTCCCGATGCCGAGCTCGCGGCCGAGCCCGTGGCTGATGTAGGAGTAGAAGCCGCCCGCCGTCGTCTTCTTCCGGGCCATCGCCACGTAGCCGACGGAAAACACCACCAGCACGATGGCGGCGAAGATGAAGGCCGCCGGGGCGCCGTTGCCCTGGCCATAACCGACCAGGATCGGGACGTTGAAGAGCATGGCCGAGATCGGGGCAGCCCCGGTCACGGTGAGGAACAGGACACCGCCCAGGCCGACCGCGCCCCGGCGGAGCTTGGGTACGTCCTGGCGCTGCGAGACGTCATAGTCCTCGGCGGGCTGAGTCGCGTCGGCGACCCGCGGGACTTCGGGGACTTGGGGATGACCCATTGGTACACCTCCGGCGCATTTGCGGGGAGCGTAACAGCCCTCGTAAACCACGATCAAGCGTTCTGGTTGAGTTAATCTGGCCGAAACACGACCGCTTGACAGTAAACGGTCAGTTCGATACTCCTTTGGTTAGCCGAACACGCCATACGGGTTCCACGGCGGAGAGAAACAAAGCCGGGAAACCAGGGCGGGAGGGCCCTGGCGGCGGGGCCGTGGTGCCGGGAGGTGAGCGGTGGCCGAAGACCTGATCGCCTTCGCCTCCAAGAAGGACATGCTGGACAAGTCCGGCCAGTTCTGGAACCCGGGCAAGACGCAGTTCTGGATCGAGGCCGGCGTCCCCCTGGTCATCGACCGGCGGGAGGGCTACTTCCTGCACGACGTCGAGGGCAAGCGCCTGATCGACACGCACCTCAACGGCGGCACCTACAACCTGGGTCACCGCAATCCCGAGGTCATGGCCGCGGTGACCGCGGCCATGCAGCGCTTCGACATCGGCAACCACCACTTCCCGTCGCTGGCCAGGACCGCGCTCGCCGAGTCGCTGATCGGCTCGGCGCCCGCGGGCCTGACCAAGGTCATGTACGGCAGCGGCGGCGGCGAGGCCATCGACATCGCCCTGAAGAGCGCACGGCACGCCACCAAGAAACGGCGCATCGTCTCGGTGGCCAAGGCCTATCACGGGCACACCGGGCTGGCCGTGGCCACCGGCGACGAGCGGTTCGCCAGCCTGTTCCTGTCCGACCGGCCGGAGGAATTCACCCACGTGCCGTTCAACGACACTGGCGCGATGGAAGCGGCGCTGCGCGGCCAGGACGTGGCCGCGGTGATCATGGAGACCATCCCGGCCACCTATGGCTTCCCGCTACCCGCGCCCGGTTACCTGGCCGAGGTCAAGCGATTGTGCGAGCGCTACGGCGCGCTGTACATCGCCGATGAGGTCCAGACCGGGCTGATGCGCACCGGTGAGCTGTGGGCCATCACCAAGCACGGCGTCCGGCCGGACATCCTGGTCACGGGCAAGGGCCTGTCCGGGGGCCTGTACCCGATCAGCGCGGTGCTGGCCACGGACGCCGCGGCCGCCTGGCTGGCCGAGGACGGCTTCGCCCACATGTCCACGTTCGGCGGCGCCGAGCTCGGCTGCGTGGCGGCACTGAAGACCATGGAGATCTCCACCCGCCCCGAGGTCCGGTCGATGGTGCACTACATCGCTAACGTGTTCACCGTGGGGCTCACCGAGATCCAGGCTTCCTGCCCGGACTGGTTTACCGGTATCCGGCAGGACGGTCTGGTCATGGGCCTGGAGTTCGGTCACCCGCAGGGCGCCACATTCGTCATGAAGCGGCTGTACGAGAACGGGGTGTGGGCGATCTTCTCCACCCTGGACCCGCGCGTGCTGCAGTACAAGCCGGGCATCCTGGCCACCCCCGCGCTGTGCGAGGAACTGCTGGAGCGGACCGAGGCGGCCATCGGCCAGGCCCGTGACGACGCGTGCGGGAGGCGCCGGTGACACGCCGACGAGGAGCCCAGATGACATGCTCCCGAAGCCAGCGAAGCGCCCGCGAGGGAGCCGAATGACACAGATCACGGTGCCGGAGCTGCGGGCCGACCCGGCGGGCGCGCCACGGGCCCGGGCCGTGCTGCAGCGGGCCGAGTGGGCCGCGCGCGCGTACGCGCGGTACGACAAGGCATCGGTGGACGCCATCGTCGCCGCGGCCGCCGCGGCCGGAGCGGCCCGGGCCCGCGAGTACGCCGAGTGGGCGGTGCGCGAGACCGGGTCCGGCGTGGTCGAGCACAAGGTGGTCAAGAACATCGCCTGCAGCACCGGCCTGGCGGCGCATTACGCGGGCCACGACTACGTCACGCCGCGGATCGACCGCCAGGCGCGGATCGTCGAGGTGCCCCGCCCGGCCGGGGTGGTGCTGGCCCTGACCTCCTCGGCCAGCCCGGTGGCCTCGGTGTTCGCCGCGTGCCTGCCGGCCCTGATGTCCCGCAGCGTGATCGTGCTGAGCCCGCATCCGCTGGCCCGGGAGTGCAGCGCCGACGCGGCCCGGACGCTGGCCCGCGCGGCCGTCCAGGCGGGCGCGCCGGACGGTGTCATCCAGGTCATCCAGGAGCCGTCGGCGGCGCTGACCGAGGTGCTGATGGCAGACGAGCGGACCAGCGTGATCGTGGCGGCCGGCCCAGAGCCGGCACTCCGCGCCGCCTACCGGTCGGGCACGCCAGCCCTGGGGGCGGGCCCGGGCAATGTGCCCGTGCTGGTGGACGCGACCGCTGACCTGGCCCAGGCGGCGCGGCGGATCGCGGACAGCAAGAGCTTCGACAACTCGCTCCTTCCCACCAGCGAATCGGTGCTGATCGTCGCCGAGCCGGCCGCGGCCACGCTGCTGCGGCGGCTCGAGCAGGCGGGCGCCTACCTGCTCGGAGCGGGGGAGCGGGACGAGGTCGCCCGGCTGCTGTTTCCCGCCGGCCGGTTCGACCTGCAGTTCGCCGGTAAAGACGCCCGCTGGATCGCCGGCCGGGCCGGGCTGCGGGTGCCGCCCTCCACCCGCATCCTGCTCGCCCCGTTCGACCTGGTGGTACCCGAGCAGCTACTGGCCCATGAGAAGCCCTGCCCGGTGCTCGGCCTGGTCCGGGTGGCCTCGGCCCGGCGCGGGATCGACGCCGCGCGGGCGGTGCTGCGGCCGTCCGGCCGTGGCCATTCGGCCGCGATACACAGCACCGACCCGCGGTTCATCATGGAGTACGCGGCCGCGGTCGAGGCGCTGCGGGTCACGGTCAACGCCGGCGCCAGCCTGGGCGGCGCGGGCCTGGAGACGAACCTCGCCCCGGCCATGGCCATCGGCACCGGCCTGTTCGGCCGGTCATCGATGACCGGGAACCTGCAGCCCGGCCACCTGGTGCAGTGGACCCGGCTCGCCTACAGCCGCGATCCCGCCGAGCCGTTCGGCGACTTCACCGGGCTGGTGCCATGGCAGGCGCCGGGCGGCCCGGTGCCCCCGTACCCGCTGGCGTCAAACCAGCGG
Source organism: Streptosporangiaceae bacterium (assembly GCA_049284535.1). Classification (GTDB taxonomy): domain Bacteria; phylum Actinomycetota; class Actinomycetes; order Streptosporangiales; family Streptosporangiaceae; genus Palsa-504. Next base: position 1,120 of record JBAPYC010000279.1, on the reverse strand, counting down.
GGCGAAGGCCAGCCGGAGCTTGGACCCGGAGCGGGAGCGGTTATGGGCGCCCGTTCGGTTGAAAATGGTTGCGTGCCCGGCCCCGGCCAGGAGCCGTAGCGGTGGGCGGCAGCGGAGGGCACGACCTGTCGGCCGGCGGCGACGTCATGGACCGGGTGCGGGGCTGCGCCGTGGCGGCGCTTGGCGCCTACGGCACCCACCCGGGGACCGCCATCAAGCTGCTCAACGTCTCGGAGAACGCCACCTTCCTGCTGAACGACCCTGCCACCGGGCCCTCCGTGCTGCGCGTGCACCGGCTGGGCTACCACACCGAGGCCGAGATCAGCTCCGAGCTGGCCTGGATGGACGCGCTGCGCGCCGAGGCCGGCGTGCGTACCCCCCGGGTACTGCCGGCCGCCGACGGCCGCCGGATCATCACCGTGCCCGAACCCGGCGGCCGGGCCGAGCGGCACTGCGTCCGCTTCGAGTACCTCCCGGGCACCGAGCCGGATCCCGCGCTCACCGCCGGGCACTTCGCCGCGCTGGGCGAGATCACCGCGCGGATGCACCGGCACGCACGGTCCTGGCCCCGGCCGCCGTGGTTCACCCGGTTCCACTGGGACTACGACGCTGCCTTCGGGCCGGCCGCGCGATGGGGCCGCTGGCAGGACGGCGTCGGCGTCGGGCCGGCCGAACGCCGGGTCCTGGCGCGGCTGGACGATACGCTCCGCGCCCGGCTGACCGCTTTCGGCGCCGGGCCCGAGCGCTACGGCCTGGTGCACGCCGATACCCGCCTGGCCAACCTGCTGGTCCATGACGGGTCGGTCAGCGTCATCGACTTCGATGATTCCGGGTTCAGCTGGTACCTGTACGACCTCGGCACCGCGGTGAGCTTCTTCGAGGACTCGCCGGAGGTACCCGCGCTGGTCGCCAGCTGGCTCGAGGGCTACCGGCGGGCGGAACGGCTGCCCGCCGAGGACGAAGCGGAGATCTGGACGTTCATCTTGTTCCGGCGGCTGCTCCTGCTGGCCTGGATCGGCTCGCATCAGGGCGTCGACATCGCCGCCGGACTCGGCCGCGGTTACACACAGCGCAGCTGCGACCTGGCCGAGACCTACCTGAGCCGGCCACGGGGTTAAGC